>DATLFR010000106.1 GCA_035540895.1 Actinomycetota bacterium
CTGTTGAGTGACTCGGACAGGCGTCTGCGCGTCAACCCGGAGGGGCTCTCGCTCTGGCTCATCGTCGGTGTCAACGGCACCGGGAAGACGACCACGATCGCGAAGCTCGCCAAGGTCGCGTCGGACCGCGGCTTCGGCGTCGTGCTCGCCGCCGGCGACACCTTCCGCGCCGCCGCCATCGAGCAGCTCGAGACCTGGGGGGAGAGGCTCGGTCTCGACGTCGTCCGCCAGCACCCGGGAGCCGATCCGGGCGCGGTGGTCTTCGACGCGATCGAGCACGCGAAGGCGCGCGGGTACGACCTGCTGATCGTGGACACGGCCGGCCGGCTGCACACGAAGACGCCGCTCATGGAGGAGCTGCGGAAGGTGCGTCGGATCATCGACCGGACCCCGGGACTGCTGACCGAGTGCCTCCTGGTCCTGGACGCCACGACCGGGCAGAACGGGATCGCGCAGGCGCGCGCCTTCCGAGACGCGACCGACCTAACCGGCCTCGTCCTCGCCAAGCTGGACGGCACGGCCAAGGGCGGGATCACGTTCGCGGTCGAACGGGAGCTGGGCGTGCCGGTGAAGGCGGTGGGGCTGGGGGAGAAGGCGACCGACCTGGCGCCTTTCGATCCCGACGACTTCGTGGACGCGCTGTTCGACGAGTAACCCCGGAGCAGGACATGTGCCGGCTCCGGCGAAACACCCCCGGCGAGGGGTGAGACCATGCTGAGGAGGACCCTGCTCGTCGCGGCGCTGGCGACCGCCGTCCACATCCTGCCGGCGGCTCCCGCCCTCGCCTCCTCCTGCACGATCAGGCTGGACCTCGGACCCGGCGAGTCGAGGTCGCAGCGCTGCACGGTACCGGGCGGCCCGAGCGACGCGACCCACTTCTGGGGGCTCACCGCGGTGAAGGTCTTCGACGCGCAGAACCAGGAGGTGACCGACGGGCGCAAGTGGGAGTTCGCGGACTTCTACCGGTGGTCCCTCTCGACCGAGCGGTTCGTCACCACGAAGAACGGGGTCGACCCCCTGCTGGACCGGGACGTCGCGCGCGTCCCGTACCCGCTCTACAAGCCCGTGTGCACGGACAGGGCCACGAGCTCTTTCTCGACCGACCTCGATGACATGTGCCGGATAGGCCGGGTGCGCCGATCGGGGACGGCTTTCGACACACGCTCCTTCGAGATCACGGTGCGCATGCTGGACCTGGGAGACCAATCCAGGTTCATCGGGTGGTACATGGGTTTCTCGCAGCACTACGTGGCGTGCGTCGGAACCTCGTGCCCCGGCACCACGGGATCCCTCTTCGATGAGCTGTAGGGTCCTGATCGCCTCGGGGATGCTCCTGGCGTCGCTGGCCGCGCCCGCGCCGCCCGCACAAGCCTCCGACGTCGTTCCCGCGTGCCGGTTCACTCAGGCGCTCGACCCCGGCGTGACGATCCAGAAGTCCTGCCTGGTGGTGAACCCGGCGCGAGCCAACGCCACCGCGTTCACGTTCGTCGACGGGTCCTCGATCCGCGTGTACGACACGGCGGACGGGAACCGGGAGATCACGGGCCGCGACCGCGAGGACTTCTTGAAGCTCCTGCGGATCGGCATCCGGACGCAGCGTATCCTCGTCTCGGGGGACCGCTCCGATGGGGAGTTCAACGACCAGGACGTCGCCCCCGCCGCCCCGCCGGGAGAGCCGCGAACGCGGCAGGTCTGCGACGTCGCACTGACCGAGCTGACCTGGGACGAGCAGACCGAGTCGAGCGCCTGCCGGATCGGCCTCCTCAGGGCGGCTGGCACACCGTTCTTCCACCGGGAGTACCTGGTGCAGCTGACGATGCTGAGCGAGGGCTACCGCCGGCAGATGGATACGTGGGGCTTCTCGTTCACCGAGGTCCAGCGGGTCCGGGTGCCTGCGTCGCGTGACTGCGGCGTCGCCTGGACCTGCGAGCCCGCCCCGCTCGGGCTCTACACCCGCTAGAGGTACAGGCCGGTCCCGGGGTCGGGCACCCTGTCCGCGGCCACCGCGTGGATCTCGCGCTCCCGCACGAGCATGTACTCGTCCCCCCGGATCTCGACCTCCACTCCCGATTCCGGGAGGATGAGCGCCAGGTCACCTGCCTCGATCTGACGGACGTGGGGGCCGACCGCGACGACCTCCGCCCAGATGCAGCGGCGGGACACGGTCGCAGCCGTCGCCGGGATCAGGAGGCCCGTCTTCGTGCGGCGCTCACCGTCCGCCTCCGGGACCCGCAGCAGCACGCGGTCGCTCAGCACCTTGATGGGAGCGGAGCGGTGGTCGTCGCCGGCTACGGCGCGCACCGCGCTCGGGTCGTTCATGGCCGACAGCCTACCCCGGCGCGCGGCCTTGTCCGGCGCCAAGGCTACCCTTGACGACCGACAAGGAAGCGGATATCCTGAGCCCATGGGTCACCACCTGGTTGGCGCTGCGGAGGTCGCGAGGATGCTGGGCGTTTCCCGGCAGCGGGTGGACCAACTTGCGTCTACGACCGGATTCCCGGCCCCGGTGGCGGAACTCAGCGCGGGACGCGTCTGGGAGACGCGAGCGATCGAGGGGTGGATCCAGACGGACCCTGGCCGGACCGCGGCCACGCGGCGCGCCGGCGGCCGTCCGGTCGGGGCGTTCGCCGTCTTCGGCGACTTCACCGACGCCGCCCGGCGCGTCATCGTGTTCGCCCAGGAGGAGGCGCGGGAGCTGCGGCACGGCCACATCGGCACCGAGCACCTCCTGCTGGGGCTGATGAGGGAGCAGCACGCGATCGCTCAGCGCGCGCTGGCGTCGGTGGGGGCGACCCTCGACGCGGCGCGGTCGAAGGTCGAGGACCGGGCGGGACGGGGTGAGGACGATCCCCCGAAGCACCTCCCGTTCACCGTCACAGGGAAGGCGGCGGTCGAACGGTCGGCGCGCGAGGCGCAGCGCCTCGGCCACGGGTACATCGGACCGGAGCACCTCCTGCTCGCCCTGCTCGAGGAGGACGGTCAGGCTCGCGCGATCCTCAGCGGGTTCGCCGACCTCGACGACATCCGGGACCGGGTCCTGGAGCTCGTCGAAGGGTCCGGACCGCAGCTCGTCGGGGCCGAGATCGCCCCAGAGGGGGAGAACCTGCGTCTGACCCTCGTCGTCCGGCGGGACATCTCCCCCAGCCAGGTCGGGTCGTGGGCGCAGAACGAGATGCGCCACTACCTGGAGACGAGACCATCGGGAGAGGGCGACGCGGGGGAGGCTCCGCCGGACGCCCGGGAGCTCGCCCGAAGGCTGTCCGCTCTCGAGGAGCGGCTCGAGCGGCTGGCGGCGAGCCCTCCAGCCGGCGAGGGCGACGACCCGGTCTAGGACCGGACCACTCCTGACCTGTCGCGCGGGTCCCGGACCGCCGGCGACGGGCGCGGCTGATACCCTCGGGCTCCCATGTTCGACAACCTCTCGGACCGACTCGACGCGGCCTTCGCCAAGCTCCGGCGCAAGGGCAAGCTGACCCGCGACGACGTCGAGGAGGGGTTGCGGGAGATCCGGAGCGCGCTGCTCGAGGCGGATGTCTCGACGAAGGTCGTCCGGGGGTTCCTGGACCGTGTCCGGGAGCAGGCGGTGGGTGAGCAGGTCCTGCGCTCCCTCACGCCCGGACAGCAGATCGTGAAGATCGTCCACGACGAGCTCGTCAACCTCCTCGGGGGCCAGCAGCGCCCGCTGGGCAAGGCCGACTCGGGTCCGACCGTGATCCTGCTCGTCGGGCTGCAGGGGTCCGGTAAGACGACCGCGGCCGCCAAGCTCGCTTCGCACCTCAAGGCGCGCGGCACGAAGACGCTGCTGGCCGCGTGCGACCTGCAGCGCCCGACCTGGGTGCCGAGC
>DATLFR010000107.1 GCA_035540895.1 Actinomycetota bacterium
ACCCTGGACCCGATAGCCCCGTCGGGCGGCTCCCACGCGACGAGGGACATCCTCCGCCCGGTCCTGCCCGCCCTCTTCGCGCTCGATGCCGAGCTGCGTCCTCAGCCCGAGCTGGCCGCCGCCTGGCCCGGCCCCGACGACATCCGGCTCGACCCGTTGTCGGTGGACCTCGAGCTGCGGGAGGCGGCATGGAGCGACGGGACGCCGATCACCGCGGCGGACGTGCGGTTCAGCTGGGAGCGTCTGCGCGAGGGTCCGACGGGGGCGCGCTACCGGCCGCTCCGAGACGTGGAGGTCACCGGACCCCGGACGCTGACGCTCCGCTTCGACCGACGCGTCCGACGCTGGTGGTCGCTCTTCTCGATCGACGACATGGTCCTGCCGGCCCACGCCTACGGTCCGGGCTGGGAGAACGGGCCGACGGTCTCCGCCGGTCCGTTCTCGTTCGAGGGGTGGGAGCGGGGGCTGTCCGTCCGGCTGAGACGGAACGATGCGCACTGGGGGACGAAGGCCTCGGCCGAGGCGATCGACGTCACGTTCGTCGAGGACGACGAGACCCGCATCGTGCTCACCGAGCGGTCGGAGCTGGACGTGGCCTGGTTCGAGGGCGACTCGAACGTCGGCGCCCGCGCGGCCGCGCGAGGGTTCGAGCCCACGGACGGACCCGCCCTCGGAGGACGGGTCGTCGCCGGCGCGTGGGCGCCTGCCTGGTGGGAGCTGAGCTGGGACCCGGACCGGGTCCCGCGCGAGCTCGCGAGGGGCCTGTCCGCGGCGGTCGACCGGAAGCTCACCCCCGAGCTGCTCGAGGACTCCGGCCAGGCGATGGACGGCATCCCCGCGCGCTTCCCAGCTCCGCAGCCGCAGAGATGGGGGCTGCCTGCGCTCCCCGGACCCTGGCCGGCTGAGAGCGGGGTGGACGCGGCCAACCGAGCCCTGCGCGACGGGCAGTACCAGACGGGAGCGTCGCTGCGCGACGGCCGGGGACGCGAGGTCGACCTGCGGCTGGCCCACCCCACAGGTACGGCCTCCGCGATCGCGCGGTTCGTGCACTGGCAGCTGCGTCCGCTCGGTCTGCGGCTGGAGGTGATCGGGGTGCAGTCCGACCGGTTGGAGCGCGACTGGATCCCGGAGCGCCGCACGGACGGGTACCTCGTTCTCCGACGCGCCGCGGACGCCCCCGACGTGGATGCCTACCGTCCCGATGCACCTCGACCCGGCCGGGTGCCGGGGATCGAGGAGCTGGCGGAGCGGGCCGGGTCTGCCGTGTCCGGTGCAGCGCTGCGTGGACGTCCCGTGGTCGGTCTCGGCGAGGCGGGGTGGGCAGCCGCGCAGCGTGAGATGGCCGAGAGCGGGTACGTCGTGCCGCTGGCCCGGGTCCGGACATGGCTCGCCGTCAGGGAGGGGCTGGTCGGCCCGCACCCGGTGGGAGCGGCGTCCGGACCGCTGTGGAACGCGGCCCTGTGGGGCTCCCTCGGGACGTAGAAGGGGCCGGACCCCACCGGGTCCGGCCCCACACGCCTGTGGCCTACGTCTGCTAGGACAGCCGGCGCCTCGAGGCCCTGAGGCCAGCGAGGGACACCCCGAGCAGACTCAGGCCGGAGAGCATCGTCAGCCACGCGCCCGGACCCGTCCGCGCCAGGACCTGCGGCGCGACCGCACCCACCGGCACTCGCACGGGGTCGGACGAGCCGACCAGCCCGGCTCCGGCCGCCGAGATCGCGGTCCCGGCCACCGAGGCGTCCTCGCCCCGGCAGTTGGCGAGCGCACCCGTGGCGCGGGCGATGTCGTCGATGCGCCCGGACGAGCCCTGTGCCTGCAGGGTCACTGCCACCTGGGTCTGTTCACCGGGCCCGAGCGGGTCGGGCAGGCTCCATCGGACCGTGCCCGAGGAGAGGTTGTCACCGCCGGGGACCTGATCCGCCGTCGGGGTCGTGCTGACGACCCGGAACCTGGCGCCGCCGGTGGTCGTGATCTCGTCGTTGACCACGATGCCGACGAGGTCGCAGTCGTAGGGGTTGTTGATAGTGATCGTGGTCGTGAAGTTGTCACCGACGCTGACCGAGTCGGGGGTCGCGACCTTCGTCACGGGCAGGGCGCACGCGATGCCGCCCGCCGGGACCTGGGCACGCACCTCCATGTGGCCGATCCGCAGGTCGGTCACCTCGACCCCAGGGATGGTCAGCCGGATGCGGACCACGTCGACGGCGGCGGCGGCCGAGGTCCCGTCCGCCGCGATCTCGGGCTGCGAGGCCGCGTTGCCCCCGATGGCCCGCGGGTCCTCACCGATGGCGATCTCGCCGAGGCCGCTCGGGAGCGGGACGACGAGCCCCGTGTTGCCGGTGATCTGCTGCAGGCGGACCCGCACCACGTCCTGGCCGGCCCGCACGATGTTGGCGACCAGGGTCTCCGGGTTGACCGCACCCGGTCCGTAGTGGACGTAAGCGCCGCCGTCGATCCCGGTGGCGACGACCGTCAGGACCCACTCACCGAGGAACTCGATGCGCGTCTCGTTGGTCGTACCGGCGAACAGCGTCACCGGGGCGATCGTCTGCCTGGTCTGGGAGATGAGGCCGAAGTTCGGGCCGATCGGCTGGCCCGCCGCGTTGCGCTGCGGGACGAGAGCCGTCCGGGAGACTGAGTTGGAGATCGCACGACCGTTCTGAGGGGCGAACGTCCCGATCAGCGGGTTCGTCAGCCCTTCGTTGTTCCCTCCGGACCCGACCAGCTGCAGGTTCTCCACGTGGGCGAAGCCTCGGCTGAGGTCGGTCCCGAGCACGCAGGTGCTGTCGTCGGTCCACCGGGCGGTTGCGTTCCCGCGCAAGGTCGACGCGTAGGCCAGGTTGTTGACGTTGACCGGGCCTATCACCTGGTTCTGGGTCGAGGTGGGGGGCGCCCACGCTTGGGCCAGACCCTGCAGGTTGAGCTGCCCAGGGGCGGACGGCGGGTTCAACGCGAGACCGACCTCGAGACCGGACCCGCGGGCGTACGTCTTCTTGCCCGCGTTGGCGCCCTCGGCGGCCGGCCGCACGACGCGCTTCACCTCGTTCAGCTGAGCGGCTCCTAGCCCGGTGGAGTCGACGGCCGCGCCAGTGAAGGCGGCGTCGGTGTTCTCGAGCCTGAGCTGCCCCTGCTCGACGAGGTGCAGGTGGGCGACGGTGCTGGTCGCGTAGCCGGAGAAGTCGGCGTCCGCGAAGGCGACCCCGGCCGGCTGAGCGGTGGCGGGGGTGGCGAGCAGTGCACCTACGACTGCCGCGACGACCGCGGCGCATGTGACTCGCATAGCTCTACCTCTCTGACTGTTCCTGTTCATCTGGGCATCACCTCGCGCTCTTCGTTCCCGGTCGCCCGCGGCCCCAAACGGGGCCATCGGTGCTAGTGGATCTGCACTAGTCCTCACCGGTATGAACGCGCCAGCCACCAGAACGTTACGGGGGTAAAGCCGAGATGTCCCGTATCCGCCGTTAGGCGCACTGACCGGCGCGCACCTCGCCGGCGCACGCGTTGACCGGGCCCCCGGACGACGGCTCGGGCGTGGCCTTGGCTGGCGGAGAGTGACGCGG
>DATLFR010000108.1 GCA_035540895.1 Actinomycetota bacterium
GAGAGCGCCATCGAACGGGACATATCGGGAGAGGCGCCCTACGATGTTCGCGTGAACACCGACCGGATCCGTGTCCTGGTCGTCGACGACCACAAGATGTTCGCCGAGAGCCTGGTGAACCTCCTCGAGCGTGAGGAGGACCTAGCCATAGTGGGGCAGGCAGGCAGCGTCGGAGAGCTGAAGCGCGTCCTGCAGGAGACGGAGCCCGATGTCGTGCTGATGGACTACCGGCTCCCCGACGGCGACGGGATCGAGGCCGCCGGGTACGTGCGGCGCGAGCGATCCGAGGCGCAGATCGTGATGCTGACCGGCATGAGCGACGACACGGTCCTGCTCCGGGCGATAGACGCAGGATGCGCGGGGTTCGTCACGAAGGACAACGCCGTCGAGGAGGCCGTAGCCGCCATCCGCGCCGCCGCGTCCGGTGAAGCCGTGATCTCGCCTCACATGCTCTCCCGGCTCCTGCCCAAGCTGCGCAGGGAGCGTGAGCAGGAGCCCCAGAGCCCACTCACGCCGCGGGAGCGGGAGGTGCTCCTGCTCCTGGCGGAGGGGCTGTCGAACGGCGCGATAGCCGAGCGCCTGTTCATCAGCCTGAACACGGTGCGCAACCACGTCCAGAACCTGCTGTCGAAGCTGGGCGCGCACTCCAAGCTCGAAGCGGTCGCCATCGCGGCCCGCAACGGGCTCGTCGACCGCTAGGTGCGGGCGGAGGGACTCGAACCCCCACGGGTTGCCCCACAGGGACCTAAACCCTGCGCGTCTACCGGTTCCGCCACGCCCGCGTCCTGAAAGCCTAGCCGTTGTAACCCAGGCCGGCTCCCCTCGGTCTGTACCCGGACGTCGGCCGACCGGAGGAGGGGACCCTTGTTCAACGCCGTCCCGGACCTGGACATCTCGAGCATCCCTGACGCCCTGGACAGATCCGCGTCAACGTCGCGGGGTGTCACGCTCGTGGACCGCGACCTGCGGGAGCAGCGCTTCAGCTGGTGGGAGTTGAACGAGGCGGCCGCTCGCGCGGCCGCGGTGTACCGCCGCCTCGGCGCCGGACCCGGCGACCGCGTCTGCATCCTGTCGCAGACCAGCGCCGACCTGCTCGTGGGGCTCTTCGGCGCGTGGCGGGCGGGTGCGGCGCCCGTCGTGCTCCCGCTCCCCCGCCGTCAGTCGGAGCTCCCGCAGTACGTGGAGGATGTGTCGATCCGTGTCCGGACGGCGGGGGCGACGGTCCTAGCCGTGTCCGACGAGATCGCGACGCTGATGCCCGCCCCCCAGGACGTGGACGCCCGGGTCGTGACCCTCTCTGAGATCTCGCGGGGCACCGATCCCTACCTCGTCATCCACGCCCCCCGGTCCCCGGACCTCGCCTATCTGCAGTTCACCTCCGGCACGACGGCCCGTCCTCGAGCGGTCGAGCTGACCCATGGGCACCTGGTGGCCAACATGGCGGCAGCCGGACGGATGCTCGATATCGACCCGGATCGCGACGTGGTGGTGACGTGGCTCCCCCTGTTCCACGACATGGGGCTGATCGGCACCGTGCTGGGAGCCGTGATCCACGGCACGGAGCTCGTGCTCATGCCGACCGAGGAGTTCCTCGCCCGGCCCGGCTCGTGGATGGACGCGATGTCGCGCTACGGGGGGACGATCACCGCGGCGCCGAACTTCGGGTACGGGCTCGCCGCCCGGGACCTGGCCGCCAAGCCGCGCGCGCTGGACCTGTCCCGTTTCCGGGTGGCGGCGAACGGCGCCGAAGCGGTCGATATCGAGACGGTCGGCCGGTTCTCGGAGCTGGCGGGAGCCTACGGGTTCCGGTCCGAGGCCATGAGCCCGATGTTCGGCCTGGCGGAGGCGACGCTCGCGGTCACCGTCTCCTCGGCCGGGGACCCGGTCCATGTGGACTGGGTCGACCGGGAGGCGCTGGAGACGGAGCGGCGGGTCGTGTTCACCCAAGCGGGGAGCGAAGGCGCGCGGGGTTTCGTGTCCTGCGGGTTCGGGCTGCCCGGACACGAGGTGGCGATCCTGGACGGGGAGGGCCTCCCCGTCGAGGACGGCCGGGTAGGCGAGATCTGCGTCCGGGGGCCGAGCGTGATGACGGGGTACTGGCGCGATCCCGCGGCCACGGCCGAGGCGCTGCGCGACGGGTGGCTGCACACCGGCGACCTCGGGTTCTGGGGACGCCGCGGCCTGGCCGTCTGCGGACGCGTCAAGGACATGATCATCCTCGGTGGGCGCAACCTGTACCCGGAGGACTACGAGTTCTGGACGGAGCGGGTCCCCGGCGTGCGGAGGGGCAACGTCATCGCGTTCGCGATCCCCGAGCGCGAGCGCATGGTCGTCGTGGCCGAGACCACCGCGGCTCCCGACGAGGCGGAAGCGGTGGCCCATCGCGCCCTCGAGACGCTCCGGACCAAGCTGCCACGCGGACCCGAGGAGGTCGTCCTGGTGCTGCCCGGCACGCTCCCGAAGACCTCGTCGGGCAAGCGTCAACGCAGCGCGTGCCGCGACCGCTACCGGGCCGGGGAGCTGGCCACGGTAGCCGTCGCGGGTCGTTAGCCTCCCAGCCACCGGTCTGCGTCGTAGTCTGGCGCGTGCCCACGACCCCGGATGTCGTCCTGGCCGCCCGCGCTCTGACGAAGGTCTACGAGACGGGTGGCGCCCGCACGGTGGCGCTCGACGGGGTGACCGTGGACCTCCCCCGTGGGGCGTTCGTGTCCGTCATGGGGCCGTCGGGGTCGGGGAAGTCGACCCTCCTGCACCTGCTCGGCGGCCTCGACTCCCCCACGTCCGGCGAGGTCCTGCTCGAGGGGGCGCCCCTGTCCGGACTCCCCGACCGGGAGCTGACCCTGGTCCGCCGCGACAGGATCGGTTTCGTCTTCCAGTTCTTCAACCTCGTGGGCGTCCTGACGGTGGAGGAGAACGTCGCGCTCCCAGCCGTGATCGCGGGCCGCCGCCCCGCGGAGTACCGCTCGAAGCTCGACGCGCTCCTCGAGCTGGTAGGTATCTCCGACCTGCGCACGAAGCTGCCGGCCCAGCTATCGGGCGGACAGCAGCAGCGGGTGGCCATAGCCCGGGCACTCTCCACGGATCCGGCCGTCCTGCTCGCCGACGAGCCCACGGGGAACCTCGACTCCCGGACCGGGGACGAGGTGCTGAGCGTCATCTCGCAGGTGCGCCGGGAACTCGGCCAGACGGTGGTGGTCGTCACCCACGACCCGCGCGTCGCGTCACACGCCGAGGAGGTCCTCTACATCCGCGACGGTGTCATCGGGGGCCGTCTGGACGTGGCGCAGGCGTCGGAGCCGAGACGGGCCCGTCGATCCGCGGCGCCGAACGGGAGACGCACCCGGACCGGGCGACCGACGGGAGGGGGTGGGTCCCGTACGGACGCTGTCCTCGCTTGGCTCCAGGAGCTTGAGGCATAACAAGGCGCGCTCCGCGCTCACCGCGCTCGGCATCGTCCTGGGCGTCGCGATCCTGTTCGGGGTGCTCGTGTCCAGCGCCACCACCAACTCGGGCGTGGACAGGTTGTTCCAAGACCTGACCGGGCGGGCCGACGTCCTCGTGTCCGCCGCCGGAACCAACGACGCGACGATGCCGGCCGTCGCCGTCGTAGGTCTGGCCCGGCTCCCGGACGTCGAGGCCGCCGTGGGCGGGTACGGCTTCTCCTCCTCGGTGAGCACCGGCGAAGCGACGGAGACGGTGGGCGTACGTGGAGTCGTCCTCGAGCAGGAGCGGCTGATCCACGATCACGTGCTCGAGCCGGACGGCGGACGACGGTTCGCCGAAGGGGCGCCCGAGGTGGTGATGCCCCGACGGCTGGTGGACCGCCTGGGCCTGGGCCTCGGCGAGAAGGTCACGCTGACCACCCCGTCCGGGCCGACCGAGGTGACCCTGGTCGGTGTCCTGACGGACACGGGGGCCGGCCGCCGCAACGAGGGTCGTGTCCTCTACACGTCCCTCCCGGTCGCGCAGGCGATGGGGGGCGTGGGAGATCGCCTGTCCGGCGTGGCCCTGGTGCTCGCGAAGGGGACCGATGTCGGCTCCTGGGTGGCCGAGCACGAGGGGGACCTCGGGCCGGGCTACGAGTTCGTCGATGCCGATTCTGTGGGAGCCGGGTTCAAGGACTTCCTGCGCGTGCTCCAGTCCTTCTTCACCTTCTTCGCTGCCCTTGCGCTCTTCGTGGGCGCGTTCCTGATCTACCTCACGCTCTCCATGGCGGTGGTCGAGAGGAGACGCATCCACGGGACGATGCGGGCCCTGGGGGCCACGCGGGGTCAGGTCGCGCGCGTCGTCCTGGCCGAAGCGGCGACGTTGGGCGCGGCCTCGACCTTGGCCGGGCTGGTGCTCGGTCTGGCCGCCGCCCGAGGCCTGCTCGCGCTCATCGGGGAGCTGTTCGACATCGAGCCGGCGGGGCTGACCGTCACGGTCGGAGCCGTCGTCGTGTCTTCGGCGCTCGGTATGGGTGTCACCCTCCTCTCCTCGGTCGTACCCGCCCTGCGCGCGGGCAGGCTCTCCCCGGTCGTGGCGATGAGGGGCGAAGTGGCGTTCGAGGGCGCTGCCGGCCGGTCGTGGATGGCAGGTCTGGTGTTGGTCGGGGTGGGTCTGTTGGTACGGGCGGGCGGAGCCACGGGCGCGTTGCTGACGGGGGCGAGCACCATCGCGATACTGGCCGGGTCCGTGCTGCTGGTACCCGCCCTCGTGCGCCCCCTCGCCGCGCTGGTCGGGCGCCTCACGGGGCGCCTGGGTCCGGGCGTGGGGGAGATCGCCGTCCTGCACCTCGTCAAGGAGAGGAGCCGCTCGGCGTACACGCTCGGTCTGATCATGGTCGTGATGGCCATGCTCCTCGCGGTCGGAGGCGTCAACGCCTCCGTGACGAACGCGATCGCGGGCGTGGTCGACCGCCAGTTCGGGGCCGATCTGCGGATCGGCGCACCAGGGCCGGTCGACCCCACCGTCGAGGAACGCCTGCGAGGCGTGGCGGGGGTGGGGGCCGTGTCGGCGGTGAGGTTCGGCCGGGTAAGGGCGGTCGGACACGAGGAGCGCGCCCTGCTGACCGTGGTCGACCCCCAGACGTACTTCTCCGTATCGAGCTTCTCGTGGGCGGACGGGGACGACGCGGCCGCCCGTGAGGCGCTCAGCACGGGAGGCGCGGTCCTCGTCTCCGACCGTCTGGCGCGCGACCTCGGGCTGTCGCGGGGCGACCCGCTGACGCTGGAGACGGCCGCGGGACCGGTCGCGTTCGCGATCGCGGGCAGCTACGTGTCCTTCGAAGGGGTCCCGTCGGTCACGATCGGACTCGGGGACGGGCGCCGCTCGTTCGGCGCGGACCGCCCGGCGGCCTTCCTCGCCGCACTGGCCCCCGGCGCCGATCCGGATGAGGTCGTGGGCGCCGTGAGGCGGGAGGTGGCCGACCCGTTCGGGCTCACCGTGACGACGGCCGTGGAACAGAAGGCGGAGATGACCACGGAGATCCGCCGGTACTTCCGCATCGTCTACGCGATCCTGCTCTTCGCGGCCCTGGTCGGACTACTCGGACTCGCCAACACCCTCGCGATGTCGGTCCTGCGCCGGTGGCGGGAGATCGGCGTGCTGCGGGCGATCGGCGTCACCCGGGAGCAGGTGGCCCGGATGGTCCTCGTGGAGGCCGCCACGCTCGGCGTGGTCGCGTTCCTCCTCGCGATCCCCCTGGGCTCCCTGCTGTCCGTGCTCGTGGTACGCGATACGGCGGGCTCGTTCGGCCTGAACATCCCCTACCTCTACCCGGTCCGATGGCTGCCCGTCCTGGCCCTGTTCGGGATCGGGATCTCGGTGCTGGCCGCGGTGGCGCCCGGGAGGCGGGCGTCCCGGATGGAGGTCGTCCAGGCCTTGGAGCACACGTGAGCGGTTCCGTTCGATTCGACCGGGCGGCGTCCTTCTACGACCGGACCCGAGCCATCTCCCCGCAGGCTCAGGCGCGCCTGGTCGAGCTCCTGTCCCAAGAGCTGTCCGGACGCGGACCCTGCCTCGAGATCGGCGTAGGGACCGGTCGGATCGCGCTCCCGTTGCACCGGGCAGGGATCGAGATGATCGGTGTGGACGTGTCTGGCCCCATGCTGGAACAGCTCGCACGCAACGCCGGCGGAGACCGGCCGTTCCCCCTGGCCGTCGCCGACGCAGAGCGTCTTCCCCTGCGAGACCAGTCGGTCGGAGCCGCCTCGGCCTTCCACGTGCTGCACCTGATCCCGAACTGGCGATCGGTCGTGGACGAGCTGGTCA
The DNA here is from genome assembly GCA_035540895.1 of Actinomycetota bacterium. Lineage (NCBI taxonomy): Bacteria > Bacillati > Actinomycetota > Actinomycetota bacterium. The sequence goes on from DATLFR010000108.1 coordinate 6,253, forward strand.
GGGTGGTCAGACCGGGAGGCACGGTCCTCATCGACCCCGGGGGGGTGCACGACGAGCCCGACGAGCTCGAGAGGGTGTTCCGCGAAGCGGCCGGGATCGTGGACCGCAACATCGGCCTGAAGAGGATCGCGGATCTCGACGAGGCCTTCGCGGACGCGGGGGCGTCGGTCCGGGAGCTCGAGCCCGTCGTGGACCCCCGGACGACCACGGCCAACCGCCGGATGGACGCGTGGGAGCAGAACATCTTCTCCTTCACGTGGAGGCTGACCGACGAGGTCAGGATGCAGGCGGTCGAGGCAGCACGGGCGTGGGCGAGGGAGCACCTCGACGATCCGGACGAGGTGGTCGAGCGACCCTGGGTGATCAGGGTCCGCGCCTACCGGCTCCCCTGAACGGAGTGGAGCAAGGCGCGCAGCGCACCGGCCCGGTGGGAGATGGCGTTCTTCTCCTCGGTCGAGAGCTCAGCGGCCGTGCGATCCATCCCCCCCGGCACGAAGTACGGGTCGTATCCGAACCCCGAGTCCCCCCGGGGCTCCGTGACGATCCGCCCCTCGAAGGTCGCCTCCCCCGACCACCACTGACCGGTCGGGAGTAGCAGCACCGCGACCGCCCGGTAGCGGGCGGTCCTGGCATCCTCTGGGAGCGGAGCCACGAGCCGGGCCAGCTTCAGGTTGTTCCCGTCGTCGGTCGCGCCCGGTCCGGCGAAGCGAGCCGAACGGGGGCCCGGGCGGCCATCCAGGCCGTCCACCTCGAGTCCGGCGTCCTCGGCGAGGACGGGCATCTGGGCTAGACGGACGAGCGAAGCGGCCTTCAACCGCGCGTTCTCGAGGTAGGTGCTCCCGGTCTCGACCTCGCCGATGTAGTGGGGGGAGGTGACCACCTCGAGCTCCGAGCCCTCACATATGGCGCAGATCTCCCTGACCTTCCCGGGGTTGGAGGACGCGAGCAGGACGATCATCGGTCGAGCGCGGCCCGCTGGGCGGCCACGAGCTCGTCGATGCCGCGGCCGGCGACCGCCAGCATCTGGTCGAGCAGGGCCTTGTCGAACGGCTCCCCCTCGGCCGTCCCCTGCACCTCCACGTACCGTCCGGACCCGGTCATCACGACGTTCATGTCCACCTCGGCCCGGACGTCCTCGGAGTAGTCGAGGTCCAGGTGGGGCACCCCGTCGAGGACCCCGACCGAGACCGCCGCGACGTGGTCGTCGATCGGGATGGCCTGGATCAGGTGCTGGTCCTGCATCCAGCGGAGCGCATCGTAGAGGGCCACGAACCCTCCGGTGATGGCGGCCGTCCGGGTGCCGCCGTCGGCCAGGATCACGTCGCAGTCGACCGTGATGGCCCGCTCCCCCATCTCCTCCAGGGAGACGACTGCGCGCAGGGACCGACCGATCAGCCGCTGGATCTCCATCGTGCGCCCACCCGGCCGACCCCTGGATACCTCGCGCTGGTTTCGCTCGGCGGTCGCCCTGGGCAGCATCGAGTACTCCGCGGTCACCCACCCCCGCCCGCTGTCGCGTAGCCAGGGCGGGACCCGTGTCTCGACGGAGGCCGTGCATACGACGCGGGTGCGCCCGAACTCGACCAGGCAGGAACCTTCGGCGAAGTCCACGTACCCGCGGGTGAAACGGACGGGACGCAGCTGGTCGGGGGTGCGGCCGTCGGCCCTGGTGGTCACGGCGGTCAGTCTGTCAGGTCCGGCGCCGTCAGGGGTGGTAGGTCTGTCCCTCGCCGGCCGCCTCGATCGGCCCGTCCCAGTTCTCGGCTGCCTCGCGCACGGCGTCCTCGACCGGGATCGACCCCCACACGTGCGTGAGGAGGAGACGCTTCGCCTCCGCTTTGCACGCGAGCTGTCCGGCCTCGTCTCCCCACATGTGGATCCCCGGAGGGAGCTCGTACGGCCGGACGTACGTCGCCTCGGCGACCAGCAGGTCGGCGCCGCGACACAGGTCCGGCAGCTCGTCGAACATGGCCGTGTCCGCCGTGTAGACGAAGGTGCGGGCCCCGTCCGTGACCCGGACCCCGTACGTCTCCACGGGGTGCAGCGTCGGAAAGGGCTCCACCCGCAGGTCGCCGACCTCGAACGGGGAGCCGAGGTCGCTGAACCCGAAGACGGTCCCGAAGAGCTCCCGCGACGATTCGTGCAGCTGCGCGGTGAGCGACCCGGCCACATCGGGCGGGGCATGGACCGGGACGTACTTGCACTCCCCGTCGTAGCCGAGCGCGTACATGAGGGGGATCATGTCGGCGGTGTGGTCGGCGTGCGAGTGCGAGAGGACGATGGCGTCCACGCTGTCGTAGGCCACGTGCTCCTGGAGGCGGGAGAAGGTGCCGTTCCCGGCGTCGATCCACAGCGTGGCCTACGACAGCGTGGACGCCATCGTCC
>DATLFR010000109.1 GCA_035540895.1 Actinomycetota bacterium
GGCCGGACCTCCTCCGGTGACCGAGAACGAGATCCGGGTCGGGGTCGCCTACTCGAGGGACCCGGGGACCGCCAACACGGCGGCGGGGTTCGCCGGCATCGGACAGGTAGACCAGAAGAGGGCGATCGACGCGATGATCGCCGAGGTCAACAAGAGCCCGCCGCACGGGCGCAGGGTCGTACCCGTGTACTACTCGTACACGACCAACGATGTGACCACGAAGGGCGCCGACCAGCTCTACCAGGAGATGTGCGCGCACTGGACGCGCGACAACCGGGTCTTCCTGGCCTGGGTGGCCGGGCTGGACACGCTCCAGGCATGCCTGACCAGAGCGCGCGTCGCCCAGATCGGGTCGGGGAGCGGCTTCTCCTACGAGAAGACCTTCCAGGACTACCCGTGGTACGTCGAGCACAACACCGCCGCGCTCGACCGGATGGCCAAGGACCAGGTCGACCAGCTGGCGGCCCGGGGGTTCTTCGCGACGTGCAAGCCTGACACGAGCACGAACCCCTGCGTCGACGGCAAGCCCCGCATCGGGCTGATCCGGTACGACCAGCCCTCCCACAAGGCGGCCGCGGCGACGATGAAGCGGGCGCTCACCTCCCACGGACTGCAGCTGTGCAGCGGGTGCGAGTTCGAGATCAGCTACAGCGCCGACAACATCCCCGCCCAGCTGGATGACGCCACCGAGGTCAACAGCGCGATCAACAGTTGCCGGACCCCGCGGACCGTCCCGGGCACGGACACCCCAGCCGGACCGTGCACGCACATGCTGTTCCTCGGCTCCCGGGCGGGCGTGAGGATCACCCTCTTCTACGTGCAACGAGCGGAGGACCAGGCTTACCGGGCGAAGCTCGGGTTCAACACCCAGGATGCCCCGATGGCCGTCCGCAACTTCTACGCGAGCCAGGGGCAGCGCCAGTACTTCAACCAGCTGAAGCAATCGATGCTGGTCAGCACGAACCCGGGCGACCTGTCGATCCGTCCCCCTGCGCACGAGGAGTGCAAGCAGATCTTCCAGCGCGCGGGCGAGACGTTCGGCGGTCAGGACGACTCGGCCGGCAACAAGGAAGGGCAGATCGGCGCCTACTGCGACACGATGTGGTACCACCTGGCCTCCCTGAACGCCGCCGGAGCGAACCTGACGCTGGACACGTTCCTGCGTGGAGTGGCGAACGTCGGCCAGGTGAAGTCCGCCACCACGTTCCTCATGCGGACGACGGCCGCACGCCGGGATGGCGCTGGGGCGGTGAGGATCGGCGAGTGGTTCGACGACTGCACCTGCATCAGGCCCGTTACCGGCGACGTCCCGGTCTGAGGCGGGCCGCAGCCGCCGCGGCGATGGTGTTCGCGCTGCCCGGGTGCGGCTTCAGCGGCCTCAACTTCGTGCAGGACGACCGACTCGAGATCGTCCACCCGACGGACCGGGCGAAGATCCGGTTCCCGCTCACGGTCCGGTGGCGGGTGACCGGGTTCGAGGTGACGGGTCCGGACGGCAGCCCCGGCGACGACGCGGGGTACTTCGGTCTCTACATCGACCGCGCCCCCCAGGCGCCGGGGGAGACCCAGGTCGACCTCGTCCGTGAGGACCCGGGGTGCCAGATAGACCCGGAGTGCCCCGGTCCCGCCTACCTCGCGCGACAGAACATCCACAGCACCGACCAGACCAGCTTCACCATCGAGGAGATTCCCGACCCCACGCCGCAGGACCGCCGGCGCGGCCGGCGCTTCCACGACATCACGATCGTCCTGCTGAATGGACGCGGGGAGCGGATCGGAGAGAGCGCGTACTCGGTGAGGGTCGAGGTCTGAGATGGCGAAGAGCGTGGCACCGGCGGAGCTCGTCGAGCGGGTGGAAGCAACCCGGGAGGAGCTGCGCACGGAGGCCCGCAACCGGCTCGGGGTCACGGGGAGCGACGACAGGCCGCCTCCGCTGCTCGAGGTGCTGCGGAACCACGGGCTGAGCATCTACCCGCTGACCGCGCTCGGCGTCCTGGCGGTGGTAGACACGTTCCTCAGCTACGCGTTCCGGGTCCTGGCTCCCGAGGTCAGCCGGACGCTCGGGGTCAGCGTCGGCGCGGTGGCCGGGGTCATCGCGATCAAGACCTTCGCCGAGGCGCTGGGTCCGCTCCCCATGGCGGCTCTCACGGCCCACCGGGCGCGTCGCGCGCTGCTGATCGTGGCCACCGCGATCCTGTGGAGCCTGGTCGCGATGACCGCCGGGTTCGTGACATCGGTCGCCGGGCTGGCCCTCGTCCTGGTCCTGGACGGCCTGACCACGGCGAGCGTCTCCGCGCTGCACGCGCCCATGCTGATGGACAGCTACCCGCCCGAGGGGAGGGTCCGGGCTCTCTCCTACTACCTGGCGGCGAACTCCTTCGGCAACGTCCTCGCGCCCTTGCTCGTCGCGCTGTTCGTCTGGACCGTCGGGCTGACCTGGCGAGGCGTGTTCCTCGCTCTGGGGATCCTGTCGCTGCTCGGAGCGCTCTCGACGATCCGGCTGCGCGACCCCGGTTTCGGCAGGTGGGACTCCGAGCAGATCCGGGCGACCGTGAGAGAGAGGGGATCGGGCACCTCGGCCGGGACCGATGAGGGCCTCCAGGGGTCGGACGTGGCGCTCGGCTTCTTCGAGGTGGTGCGACGGCTGACGCTGATCCCGACCATCCGCCGGATCCTCACCGTCCAGGTGGCGTTCGGGGTCTTCCTGATCCCGTACCAGACCTTCCTCGCCTTCTTCCTCGACGAACGGTGGAACCTGGGTCCCGGCGGACGAGGGATCTTCACCGCCTTCGTGTCGGCGGTGGCCATCGTGGCCCTCGCGCTCTTCGGCCGGCGTGGCGACGCGATGTACCGCAAGGACCCGGCCCGTGTGGTGGTCACCGCTTCGTGGCTGATCGGCGCCGCAGTTGCATGCATCTGCCTGGCCGCGCTGGCTCCGAGCTTCGCGGTGATGGTCGCGCTGTTCGCCATCGCCTCGGGTCTGCTCGCCCCCCTGGCCCCTTCGCTCAACATAGCGCTCCTCTCGGTGATCCCGTCCGGCATGCGGCCGCATGCGGCCGGTCTGATCGGGATCGCCACGGCCGTCGGTGGGCTGGCGGGAGCCGCCCTGCTCGGTGGCGTGGAAGCCCAATACGGGATCGTCGGCACGATCGTGTCGCTGATCGTCCCCGGGACGATCGGTGCGCTCATCCTCCGCAGCGCCTCCACGCTCGTCCGCGCCGACCTCGACCGCATGATCGACGAGACGTTGGAGGACGAGGAGATCCGACAGATCCGCGCGTCCGGCTCGCAGCTGCCGATGCTCGCGTGCCGCAAGATCGACTTCTCCTACGGACACGTCCAGGTGCTCTTCGACGTCGACTTCACCGTCGACGACGGCGAGATGGTGGCCCTGCTCGGCACGAACGGCGCGGGGAAGTCGACCCTGCTCAAGGTGATCTCGGGCATCGGGCTCCCGTCGGGTGGGTCGGTCAGGTTCCGCGGGGCGGACATCACCTATCTCGACGCCGAGCGTCGGCTGAAGCTGGGGATCACGCAGATCCCGGGCGGCCGGGCGGTGTTCGGACCGATGAGCGTGGTCGAGAACCTTCGCGTCTTCGGCCACACCGCCGGCCGCAACCGTCGCCACGTCGAGGAGGCCATCGAGCGCAGCCTGGACGCTTTCCCCGCCCTCGCCCAGCGGCGCAACCAGAAGGCGAGCACCCTGTCGGGAGGCGAGCAGCAGATGCTCGCCCTGACGAAGGCGCTCATCCTGCAGCCCCGACTGCTGCTCATCGACGAGCTCTCGCTCGGTCTCGCGCCGGTGATCGTGGGTCAGCTCCTGGACATGGTCGAGGAGATCAACCTTGGGGGGGCGGCGGTCGTGCTCGTCGAGCAGTCGGTCAACATCGCGCTGAACGTGGCCGAGCACGCCTACTTCATGGAGAAGGGGCAGATCCGGTTCGACGGTCCGAGCCGCGAGCTCCTGCGGCGCGACGACCTCCTGCGCGCGGTCTTCCTGGGCGGTGCCGCCGCCAGGGGGTGACGATGGAGTTCCACGCCTCCACGATCGTCCTCGGCATCATCACCGGGCTCGGCTACGGGCTGCTGAGTGCAGGGCTCGTGATCGTCTACCGGACGAACCGGATCATCAACTTCGCCCACGGCGAGATCGGTGCCCTCGGCGCCGCGGTCTTCGTGCTCGCGGTCACTCGCTGGGGATTGCCCTACTACGTGATGTTCCCGATCGCCCTGGCCGTGGGCGCCGGCGTCGGCGCCATGGCGGAGGTGGCCGTCATACGCCGGCTGCGCAACGCGCCACGTCTCATGAGCCTGGTGGCGACGCTCGGGCTGGGCCAGCTGCTGTTCGTCATCACGGCCACCATCGCGTCGAGCGCCCGGGGCGCGGCCTTCTACCCGGCTCCCCCCGGCCTTCCGCAGTTCCACGTCGGGAACCTGCTCGTCCAACCGGCGGCGTCTGGCCTGCTGTTCTTCTCGCCGGTCGTCGTGGTCGCGCTCGCGCTCTTCCTCCAGCGGAGCCGGCTGGGGTTGGCCCTTCGCAGCGCGGCCGCCAACCCGGAGGCGGCCCGCATGGCCGGGGTCTCCGCATCGAGGATGTCCACGCTGGCCTGGGCCATAGGAGGGGTCCTCTCAGCGTTCACCGCCATCCTGGTCGCGCCGAGCCTCCCAGGGGGGTTGTACACGGCGGCCTCGTCGGGACCCTCGCTCCTCACCCGCGGGCTGGCCGGGGCCATCGTCGCCCGGATGACCAACCTCCCCGTCGCGCTGGCGGCCGGGGTCGGGATCGGCGTCACGGAGGGTGTGCTCCTCCAGAACTTCCGCTCCGGCGGCCTGATGGACCTAACCCTGTTCGCGATCATCGTCGTCACCCTCCTCTTCCGGTCCCGGGAGGGCTCCCGCGAGGAGGACAAGGGCAGTGCGTGGGCGACGGTCCAGCCATGGAGACCCCTGCCCGAGGCGGTCGCGAAGCTATGGGCCGTCCGCAACCTGGGGACGATCATCGGGCTGGGCGCGCTCGCCGTCCTGAGCGTGGCGCCCCTGATGCTCGGGAACGTCACGGCCGTCTCGCTGACCGTCCTGCTCGGCTTCCTGATGGTGGCGCTCTCCGTCGGCATCATCACCGGGCTCGGAGGACAGCTCACCCTCGGACAGTTCGCCCTCGCTGCGGTCGGCGCCACCGTCTCCGCGCAGATCGCCACCCGGACCGGCGGCAACCTCCCCCTCGCCCTGCTCTACGGGGGTCTGGCGGCCGCCGCGGTGACGATCGTTATCGGGCTGCCCGCCCTCCGCCTGAAGGGGCTCTTCCTCGCCGTCACCACGCTCGCCTTCGCCGTCGCGATGGCGAACTGGGTGCTGATCCAGCCGTGGGCGATGGGCGGCGGGATAAGCACCGGGCGCCCCGTCATCGCGGGCCGGACGGTCGAGCCCGGACGGGGGTACTACTACATCGCGCTCCTCACCTTCGTCGTCCTGTTCCTCGTCTGCCGCAACATCCGCCGGACCGGCTTCGGCCGACTACTGCTCGCCGTCCGCGACAACGAGGACGCCGCGCGCGCGTTCGGCCTCAACGTCCGGTGGATAAAGATCCAGGGGTTCGTGCTGGCCGGGTTCATCGCGGGCGTGGGGGGCGCCGCGTACGGACACTCCTACTCCGAGATCGGCCGGCAGCAGTTCGCAGCGGAGTTCAGCGTCGACGTCGTGGTCATGACCGTGGTCGGCGGAATCGGGATGCTCGCCGGACCCGTCCTCGGGGTCCTGTTCGTGCGCGGGATCCCCGCCTTCGTCCCGCTCGACTCGCTCGCCCTGCTCGCCAGCCGGCTCGGGCTGCTGCTGCTGATCATGTACTTCCCGGGTGGAGTGGTGCAGCTGATCTCCCCCCTGCGCGAGCGGGTGGTTCGGTGGGTGGCCGCGCGGTACGGCGTCGTGGTCGACGGTATCGAGCCTCCCGTAGCCTTCGAAGAGGCGACCCCGATCGTCTCCCATGCGCCGGCGGCGACGAACGGGCATCGGACGGCCCGGGGGCCCAGGGAGATCCTGCGGGTGTCGTCCGTCCAGCGGAGCTACGGCGGACTCCGGGCGGTCGACGACGTCTCGCTCGAGGTGGCCGAGGGCGAGATCGTCGGCCTGATCGGTCCGAACGGGGCCGGGAAGACGACGCTCTTCGAGGTGATCGCCGGGTTCGTCGCGCCGGACGGGGGGCGGGTCGTGTTCCGCGGCGAGGACGTGACCCGCTGGACCCCCGAGCGCAAGGCCAAGGCCGGCCTCATCCGCTCGTTCCAGGACGTGGCCTTGTTCCCGACGCTGTCGGTCCTCGAGACCGTCCAGCTCGCGCTCGAGATGCGCGTGCCGACGCGGTTCATGTCCTCCGTGCTCGGGCTCACCGGACGGGACCGCAGGCGCGAGGAGATCGCCCGCGACATCGTCGGGACGATGGGGCTGTGGTCGTTCCGCAACAAGCAGATCCAGGAGCTGTCCACCGGGACGCGCCGGATCTGCGAGCTCGCGTGCCTGGTCGCGCTGCGTCCGAAGCTGCTGCTGCTGGACGAGCCCTCCTCGGGGATCGCCCAGCGCGAGACCGAGGCCCTCGCCCACCTGCTCGCCGACCTCAAGGAGCGGTACTCGATGACCCTGCTCGTGATCGAGCACGACATCCCGCTCATCATGGGCCTGTCGGACAGGGTGATCGCGATGGACGCCGGCCAGGTGATCGCCCACGGGCGCCCGGACGTCGTCCGCAACGATCCGAAGGTGGTCGAGGCTTACCTCGGTGGGCGGCTCGAGGCGATCGAGCGCTCCGGGACAGGCGTGCCCGGAGAGGCCGAGGGCGAAGGGGACGTGTCGGTGCTGGCCGCGATCCCGGGCCTCGGCAACGCGCGGATAGCCGCCCTGCTCGAGGAGTTCGGATCGGTGGACGCGATGCGGGAGGCCGGCGTCGAGGAGCTTTCGCGCGTCCGGGGTGTCGGACCGGCCCTGGCCACGAAGGTCGCGGCGCGGCTGAACGGGAGGGTCGATGCGACTACTTGAGCTCGTGCTCGCGCTGCTGCTCGGGGTCGCTCCCGCCCAGACGATGGCCGAGTCGAGCGTCCAGACGGGGGTCGAGGCCTGGTACCACATCACGCCCCAGCCGCAGCCGGACGCACCCCCCGTCAACCCCTACGAGGCCGAGACGCTCCACGTCGGAGCGAGCGCGGGAGCCGAACGGGCTCGCATCTACCTGACGCTGCTCGTCGCCGACCTTCCGCCCGGCGCGACGATCACCGGCGGGACGCTCACGCTGCCCGTGCACCCGGGCGCGTCGACGCGTCCGGAGGCGGCACGCATCAGGGTCTGCGCGTCCGAGCGACCGACGACCTCGGTGCAGGGATCGTTCGGCCCGCCTCCCGCCGTCGACTGCTCGGCGAGCGCGGAAGCGCGCTACGAGGCGGGAGGCCTCCCCCGGTTCACGGTGGACCTGGCTCCCTTCGACGACCTGCGTGGTTCCGGGCTCGCGCTGCTGGCCGCGCCCGGGACGACCGAGACGTGGGACGTCGCGCTGTACGCGAAGGGCCACCCAGCCGAGCGCCCCATCACGGCGACCGTCTCCTTCACGCCCGCGACGTTCGACGCCGGGGAGATCGACGAGGACGGCTCCGGGTTCTCTCCCGACCCGGGGGTCGACCTGGAGTGGCCGGAGGGTCCGGCTCCCACCACTTCGACGGACCCCCGCGTCGACCCGCTCGCGCAGACGGCCGACCCGTCTCCCTCGGGCGAGGCGGAGCCCGTCAGCGCCGACGGTTTCGTCGGCGAGCTAGCCAGCTCGTACCTGAGCTGGGTGCTGCTCGTCCCGCTGGTCGTGCTCGCGTTCGCCGTCTACTTCTCCCGGGCCCTCGTCGTCGAGGAGGAGGAGGAGGTCTAGGGAGCCCGGAGCGCATCGAGGACGCCCTGCGCCTCCTCGATCAGCCGGGCGAGCTGGCGGTGCTCCCGCGCGTTGCGACGCCGTCGCGCCTGGACATGCACCAGCGTGAGGCCGGCCATCAGGAGCGTCAGCCCGCCGACCCCGCCCGAGACCAGGTAGGGGACCTGGATGCCCACGGCCAGGGTGGCCGCTGCTCCCCGCCAGGCGAGGAAGAAGGCCACGAACGCCCCCACGACCATGGCCGCCGCGACCCAGGACGAGACGACCAACGGATCGGACACCCACCGCCTCACCGCTCCTCCACCGCCTCCCTGATCGCGCGCAGGACCGCGCCCAGCTCCTCCATCCGCGCCTCCCGGCGCGCCGCGTCGCGGCGCGCCGTCCCGGTCGCGACGAGCGCCGACCCGAGCGCCACGAGACCGATCGCGGTCAGACCCCCCGACGCGACGTACGGCATCTGCAGCGGCACGGACAGCACCCCGGCCACCCGTCCCCACGTGAACGCGGTGAGGGCGAAGCCGAGCGCCATCGAGACGACGCCCGCGTAGACGAGGGCGGGGGAGCGCGGGGCGCTGGCCCGGGTCCAGAAGGAGCGGAGCGGTCCGGCCGCGCGTGCGTCTTCCGGGTCCGTCCGTGCGGCGCCCAGGTGGATCTCTTCGGTGGCGTCGTCGGCGCGTCCGGGGTCGGCGGGAGCCCGGTCGTCCGTGGTGCGGCGGATCCTGTCCATCACCCGCATGATCGCACTCTAGGACGGAAACCCGCGCCCGGACATCGTCCGGGAGCACGAACCGGGAGCCGCCCGCGCGTCCGGGAGCCCAACGGGGGACCCGCGGGAGCCCGGGCCCGCCCCACCCGCGTGGCGCCCTCCGCCGGCGCAGAGCCCGCGGCGCCGCCTCCGCGCCCGGTGCTCCGGCGCGTCACGCCGCATGTGGCGCGTCCCGCCGGAGCGGGAGCCCGGACGGCCCCGCGACCGTGGGTGCGCCGGCGCGGCGCGACAGCACGGGGAGCGCAGGGAGGGAATGGGGCGGGAGCGCAGAAAGAGGTGCGGCAAACGTCCTGGGGAGGATATCCATGCGCAAGCTCGTGTCCCTGCTCGTCGCGGCCTCGTTCCTCGGCGTCCCGGCCGCCGCCACCGCAGACGACTCGCCCGTGCCCGTCGCCGGGGAGCCCGTCCTGCGTCCGGACTCCACCTTTGAGCGCACCGACTGGGGTTACAAGCTCCGGTCGCTCGACCTGTCGAACGACGCCGACCACCCGACCATCTTCACGATGGAGGGGTACAACGGCGCGTCCCGCCCGACCCCCAACGCCTACCTGCGCGTCGACGACGGGGAGCTGATCGCCCTGCGGGTCACGTTCGGTGAGGGCCCCCGCCGCGACTACGTCCAGGTGCAGGCGTCCATCCGCGGCACCGAGTGCTCGGGCGGACAGTTCAACCTCTACGACCGACGCCACGCGTGGGACGGCCACTTCATCATCGAGTGGATCGCCCGTCAGTCCTGGTCGAACGGCAAGGTCGGGATGTACGGACAGAGCTATCCCGGACAGACCGCCTACCTGACCGCCGCCACGCAGCCGCCGAGCCTGGCCGCCGTGGCGCCCTCGCTCCTGCACTCGGACATCTACCGCGACATCTTCATGCCGGGCGGGGTGCAGAACTACCTGTTCCCGACGGTGTGGACCTACGGGACCGGCCCCCACCGGCTCCCGACCGGACAGCTGCAGAACGACGGGAACGCGCTCACGCAGCGGCAGACCCCGCCCTCCGACGAGATATGCGCCCAGCTGCAGACCGGGCGGTACTCGGCCGGGGAGCCGCCGCAGCCCCAGCACGAGCCGGCCTGGGCAGCGGTGGGATCGACCGACAACGACTGGTACACGTCGAAGGCCGCGCTGACCTACGCGCCTTCGATCACGATCCCCTACTACCAGCAGACGAACTGGCAGGACGAGCAGACGGGCCCCCGGTCCGTCGTCCTCTTCCACCACATCCACCCCACCCCGAGGGAGGTGGCGCTGCCGGACGGCTCGACGAAGACGGTCGTGCCGAAGAAGTTCGTCACCTCGTCGGGGACGCACGGGTTCGGCGGGTACGCCAGCCGCGACCGGTGGACCTTCTTCGACATCTGGGTGGCCGGCCGTCCGGACACCACCGGGTTCCACGACACCCAGGTCGTGAACTACTTCGAGTCGCGCAGCAACGGCGAGCACATCGCGAAGACGTCCGGACAGCGGTGGCCGTTCGAGACGACCACCTGGAAGGACCTCTACCTGGGCGCGAACGGCACGCTCACCGACGACCCGCCCGCGGGTCCGCAGCGGGGCGACACGTACATGTCGGGGGTGGCTCGCCAGGGCTGGCTCTTCTACGCGCCGGACGCCAACACCGGCAGCGACATCACGACGAAGCGCGGGCTCCCGGACGCCGTCGGCTACGAGAGCGCGCCGCTGACGGAGGACACGGCGATGGCCGGACCCGTCCTCGCCGACATCTGGGCCTCCGTGGCCGGGGTGGACACCGACTTCTTCGTCTCCGTCTCGGAGGTGTGGCCGGACGGTTCGGTCAGCTACGTGCAGCGGGGCCTGCTGAAGGCGTCGCACCGGGCGATCGACGCAGGCCGGTCCTACTACGACCAGGGACGGCTCGTGCAGCCGTACCGCCCGCACACGAACCCGCAACCGGTGCGTCCGGGGGAGCCGACCCTGTTCCAGATCGAGGTCTTCCCGCTCGGACACATCTTCCGGGCCGGGAACAGGATCCTCGTGCAGGTCCACACCCCGCCGGTGGTGGACGGCATCTGGGGGTACACCCCGACGCACCAGCCGGCCGCGGTCACGGTCCTGCACGACCCGCAGCACCCGTCGCGGATCCAGCTCCCGGTCGTCCCGACCGACGCCCCCCTGCGCACGGACCTCCCGCTGCCCGGGTGCCGGGTGCCGAACGGGTTCCCCTGCGCCCCGAAGAGCCGGATCCCGTGAGGGGTCTGTAGCGTCTGCCCGGGCGGCCGCGAAGCGGCCGCCCGGGCCCCCCGGGGGAGCGTCAGACCCGGGCCCAGTGCTCCTGCAGCGTGTCCGCGAACCCCTGGGGGTCTTCGAGGGGGAACCAGTGGCCTCCCTCGAACACCTCGATGGGAACGTCGATCCGCTCCGACTCCGCCTGCGCGAGCGAGAGCTTCATGACGGGATCGGCCGCGCCTGCGAGAAGCAGACCGGGCCGGGTCACGGAGGCCATGTCCTCGGACCACTCCTCGAAGACGCGCTCCGCCGACCGGTACAGGTCGAGCACCGAGCTCAGCATCCTGTCGTCGATGTCGCTGAACTGCGTGCGGGCGTGCTCCTCCGGCACGCCCGCGGCGACCATCATCTCGACGGCGGCCGCCTCCGGGAGAGCGGCCCACATCTTCATGAACGCCTCCCCCTCGATGGGGGTCTGCCAGATCTTGGCCACGCCGTGCCAGTTCCCGTGGGGGCTGAGGACCGCGGAGGCGGCCGCCCACGTGCGTACGAGGTCCGGGCGCACGCAGACGAGACGGAGGGTCAGGAGCGCCCCCCAGTCGTGCCCCACGAGGTCGACCGGCTCCCCGGCGGCCTCGAGCTCGGACACGAGCCACCCCAGGTACGACTCCTTCGTGGCGTCGAAACCGTCCGGACGCGGGCAGCCGAACCCGGGCAGCGACGGGGTCAGGACGTCCTCACGCCCGAGGTGGGGCAGGACCGGCTCCCAGATGCGGGACGTGTCCGGTACGCCGTGCACGAGGACCGCTGGCATGTCCGGAGCCTACCGGACCCCGGACACGACCGGTCCGGGCCGGACCCGTCACCCGATAGGACGGAGAACGGCTCCCATCACGTGCACCGGGTCGCACTCCTCGCAGTGGCGCCAGTCACGCAGCAGCAGCTGCCACCCGCGGTTGATGTAGAGCGAGGCGGCGGGGGGCGGCCCCAGCCGGTTCGTCGACAGGAGAGCGGTGTCCGCGTCGAGGTCGTCGAGGATCTCGTCGTGCATGAGCCCGCCGATCTTGCGTCCCCGATGCTCCGGGAGCAGGGCGAGCTCCATGAGGTGGAAGCAGCTGCGGGTCCAGATGGGGTCGAGGAGCTGCGTGATCGGACCGCAGAACCAGTTCTCCGGGTCCCACGTGGCTCCCATCGCGAACCCCGCCACCCGGTCGTCATCGAGGGCGACGACGAGGCGGAACCCCGGGGTGAAGCGGCGCCACTCGACGAGGCCGTCACCGAACCCGTCCGCCCACTCCGCGGGCTCGCTCCACGGGTGTGCCGTGAACACCCGCCGGTAGACCTCCACGATCCCGGGACGGTACCTCTCGACCTCTCCGGGCACGACGGACAGCACCTGCACGGCCATCCCGACTCCTTCCCCCAAGCTGACTCGGTGCGCTCCTGTGACGGAGGGCAGCAGACAAGCATAGGAGGGGGCACCGACAGAGCCGAGGTCACCGCCGGCTAGGCCGGGGAGAAGCCGATGCTCGTGACGCGCGCCGTCTGGACGGTCGCGCCGAACTCGAGCGGGTGCGCGAGCCAGCTCGCGAACACGTCGACGGACACCTCCCGCCCGTGGGCC
>DATLFR010000110.1 GCA_035540895.1 Actinomycetota bacterium
GGCACGCCCCCGCGCCAGACCGAGGACCCTCTCTCACCCCCCTGCGTCGCGTTCTTCGACGGTAACAACGGCGGAGCGACCGCGAAGGGGGTCTCGAAGGACGAGATCCGGGTCGTCCTGGTCACGATGGCGGGCCAGGACAGCCGCCGGGAGAGGACCTTCGTCGACTGCAGCGTCCCTCCCCAGCCGAGCGACTCCGGCAACGACCACGCTTGTCACGCGTTCGCGCGGTACTTCGAGCAGAGGTACCAGACGTACAACCGGCGCGTTCAGGTGTGGAACTACTACGCGGTCTCGAGCAACACGGTCTGGTCCCAGGTGGTGGCGGACATCGACGAGAAGCAGCCGTTCGCCATCGTCGCCGTCGCCGGGCAGAACTCGGGAGCCTCGATCGCGAACCATGCCTACCAGCGAGGGATCCTGACGGCGATGTACCAGGGGACGAGGCGCGAGAGCTACGCGAAGGGGAAGCCGTACTACATCGGGTTCCGCCCTGACATGGACTCGCAGGCGGCGTTGGCCGCCTCGTTCATCTGCATCAAGCTCAAGGACGGGCCGGCCCGCTTCGCCGGGGACGTCACCTGGAGGTCCCGTCCGCGGAGGTTCGGGATCTTCTATCAGGCGGACACCGTCCAGCCCGCGATGCTCAGGGACGAGCTGCGGAAGCAGTGCGATATCGAGATCGCCAAGGAGTCCAACGCGAACTCGGCCACGACGGCGGGGGCCGAGATGCGGTCCGCGGAGATAACGACGGCGATCCTCTACGCCTCGAGCCCGATCGTCCCCATGCAGTCGGCGACGAACGCAGGGTGGTTCCCCGAGTGGGTGGTCCCGGGTCAGCCCTACCACAGCGGCATCGACACCAACCGGCAGGGGCGGCTCGCCGACCCCAACCAATGGCGGTCGGTGATCGGGCTCACACCGGACTACCGCCGCGACGAGCTCGTCGAGCAGCACTGGTACCGGGCGTACCGGGAAGGATGTCCGGACTGCCCGGCTCCCAGCACCGTGAACGACCCGTACGTGTACGACGCGTTCTCGATGCTGTTCTACGGGATCCAGGCGTCCGGACCGCGCCTGTCCGCAGACAACGTCTCGAAGGGCATCGCCGCGATACCGGCGAACCGCAGCGCCTCTCCCTACAAGCCGGCGGCCTACTTCGAGCCGGGCAACTACTCCTACGTGAAGGACGCTGCGGCCATCTGGTGGGACCCACAGGGGCAGGCCCCCGGTGATGGTCAGATGGGGTGCTACCGCTTGGTCGGGGGTGGACAACGGTACCGGGTCGGTGAGTGGCCGTCCGGGGATGCGGACCTGGGGAACCGGTCCGACCCCTGCCAGGGCAACGCGTCGGTCCTGGGCTAGCTCGGGAGGCCCATGAGCGGGGTCCAGGCGGCGCCCGGTCCGGCCTGGAGGAGGGCCGCGCCGAGCGCGGCGATCGCCGGGGCGAGCTCCACCGGGGTCGCCCCGTCCGGCCGCTGGATCTCTATCTCCTCCTCGGCCCAGAACCGGTACGTCTCGGCGAACCGCCGTCCCTCCGGTGCCTTCAGGATGTTGACGAGCGTCCGAGACCCGGCCCGCTCCAGCTGGGTGTAGAGCTCCTCGTACAGCTCGCGGCCGCGCGGTGGTAGCTCGATGAGCCGCTCGACACGCCCGATGTGGGTCGGCTTCCCCCATATCGAGATGTACTCGAAGAACGGGCGGAGCTGGTCGAAGGTGACGGTCACCGCGTTGGGGTCGTACGCATCGGGGACGCGGTCGTACCGCTTCCCGTCCTCGAGGTGCTCCGGGAACTTGTCGTCGCGCGGCATGTAGTAGAGCGCGCGGATGTTGTACTCCTTGAACGTCAGCTTCAGGATCTCTGGGAGCTGCTCGGGGAACCGGACCCGCTCGAGGAGGAAGGACGCGGCGAGCGGCACGGGCTGAGCGCGCTCGCCGCCGAACTCGGGGGGCGCACCCAGCGGGTCGACCACCCAGCCGCCCGTCATCAGCTCGGCGAAGGCCTCGTTCCCGGCAACGAGGCTCGGGGGCAGCCAGGAGCTGTCCTGCAGCTGGAGGTAGCGGGCGTCGTCGTACACGACCTCCCGGTAGACGGGGGAGCCGTCGAGCGAGATCTGCGCCTCGTAGCGGTAGTCGTCCTCCACCCGGCCCTCCATGGACACGGTGCGCCCGGCCACGACCAGCTGGTACTCGAAGCGTCGGGCAGCGAGCGACGTCTTCTGCGCGATGGCGGGGAGGTCGTCGAGGAGGACGGACTCGTCCGCCGACGTCATCTGGCACCCGGTGAGGAGCACCAGCAGGAACGCGACGAGCGCCCGGGCCCTCACGGCCTCACCCTCTCGAGGGCCTCCCGGACGAGGGTGCGTCCGGCGGTGCCTTCCGCGGGGACCCCCACCAGGACCATGTGCAGGCCGCGGAACCACATGTAGTAGGTCTGCCGGTTCCCCGACGACACGTACACGGTGTCGGTGCCCATCCTCCGCGTCCGCGGCGCGCCGAGCTGGGCGGCCACCTTCAGCTGGAAGTCGGCGTCGCTCGTCTGCGCGTCGGGCGTGAACCTCGCCACCTCCACCGTCGCCCGGAGCCGGTCGCCCTCCCTCAGGCTGTAGAAGCGGACGTCGGAGACGTAGGCACGGTCTCCCGCCTCCTTCAGCGGGCCGCTGACGTCCTCCTCGCCGGCGCTGAGCCCGCCCAGCTCGGGCGGTACGACCCCGTCGGGGACCCGCACCTTGCTCCCGGACAGCGGGACCTGCACGGGCTCGTCACCGCAGCCCGTCGACAGCACCAGCAGTGCCGCCAGCGCGAGTGCGACCCTACTCAGCGCGGACCTCCAGCTGACCCTGGGCGAACGGACGCTCCTTGTCGTGGAACTGGAACTTCCCGGGCGTGTTCGCGACGTACTCCCACGATGCGCCGGGCGCGATCGGACCCGAGTCGAACGCACCCGGCGGGTCAGACGAGAAGGTGGCCGCCCTATCGGTCGTGTTGGTCACCTTGATGCGGGTCCCCCGGCTGACCGCCACCGCGAACGGATCGAAACCCTGTCCGCCGGCGACGATCTTGATCTCGTAGGTCCGCGCGGCGGGCGCCGGGGTGGGCTGAGCCTGCTGCGGCTTCGGCGTGGCTACCGCCGCTGCCGGAGGGGCGGTGGGAGCCGGGGTGGCCGCCGGGTCTTCGGGAGGCGCCTCCAGCTCGCCCAGCCTGTTCGCCGCCTGCTCCTCGCCCGTGCCCAGGTTCTCGAGGCTCCCTACCGACTCGTCGCTGCTGCACCCCGCGGCCAGCACCACGAGCACCACCGCCATCAACCTCAGTCTCCTCGTCATATGAGTACCCCGCTCCTCTTCACGGCTTCCTCGCTACCACCCAGGTAGGCCTCGACGACCTCGGGATGGTCCAGCACCTCGTCCGCTGGCCCGCGGACCACGACGCGCCCCAGCACCATCGCCAGCAGCTCGTCGGAGATCTTCTGTATCAGCTGCATGTCGTGCTCGATCACGAGCAGGCTGCATCCCGTCTCGATCCTTATCCGGCGCAGCAGCGGACCGAGGTTCTCCGCCTCCGCCTGCGCGATCCCGGTCGACGGCTCGTCGAGCAGCAGGACCCGGGGCTCCGCGGCGAGGACGCACGCCAGGTCGACGATGCGTCGGGAGCCGGTCGAGAGGTCGGAGACGAACTTGTCCCGGAAAGCGCCTAGTTCCAGCAGCTCGATCAGCCTGTCCGCACGGGCGCGGATCCGCGCCTCGCTGCGCCGTACGGACGGCAGCTGCAGCGCGGTCACGAACGGGTTGCGGACGTCCAGCTTCTTGTCGAGAGCGACGCAGACGGTCTCGAAGACGGTCAGGGAGCCGAACAGCTTCGCGTCCTGGAAACGCCGAACCAGCCCGAGCTTGCCCTCCTGGGCCGCGCTCATCTTCGTGATATCGACGCCGTCGTACATGATCCGCCCCGCGTCGGCGGGGAGGTAGCCCGAGATCACGTCGAACAGCGTGGTCTTCCCGGCGCCGTTCGGGCCGATCACACCGAGGGAGGCCCCCTCCTCGAGCGTGAAGGACACGTCGTCGAGCACCTTCTTGCCCCCGAACGACTTATGGACCCCCTCGAGCTCCAGGATCGGGCGGGCCTTGGGGGCGCTCGGTGCGGCGGTCGCCTCGGGACGACGTCCCGCGCCGAGAGCGGCCGATCCCTTCAGGTAGACCGCCCGCATGATGTCGGGCCGGCGGAGCAGCTCGGCTGTCTCCCCGTCGAACTTCACCTCTCCCTTCTCCATGAAGATCGCGCGCTCGGCTATGGACAGCGCGATGTTCACCGACTGTTCGACCAGGACGACGGTGGTCCCCTCGGCGTTGATCGCCTTCACGATGTCCAGGAGCTGACCGACGACGGCCGGTGCGAGCCCGAGCGAGAGCTCGTCGATCATCAGCAGCTTCGGCTTCCACAGGAAGGCCTGGGCGAGCCCGATCATCTGCTGCTCGCCGCCGGACAGCAGGCCCGCCTCTGCGTCCAGCCGCTCGCGCAGGACCGGGAAGAACTCGAAGATCTTCTCCCGGCGTTCCGCCAGCTCGGGTGTCTCGTCGAGCTCCAGCTGAGCGAGATCGAGGTTCTCCTTCACCGTGAGCGACGGGAACACCGCCCGGCCCCCGGGCATGTGGACGACGCCCAGCCGCGAGATGTCGAACGGCGGGAGCCGCGTGATGTCCCGGCCGTCCAGGAAGATGGCCCCGTTGTCCGCGGGCTGGATGCCGCTGATCGCCTTGAGGACCGTCGACTTGCCGGCCCCGTTCGTGCCGAGCAGGGCGACCATCTCTCCCTGGTCGATATCGATGTCCACGTTGAAGACCACCTGCACGCCGTCGTAGGCCACGTCCATGTCCCGGATGACGAGCAGCTTGACGCGCCCTTCCTTCAACGCGCGGTTGTACTCGTTGGTTGCGTTGGCGGCGGCGATGGCCGCCCGCTGGTCGATGTTGAAGTAGCGCACGGCGGACAGGTTTATGAGCCCGCCGACCAGCGCGAGGGGGCTGAAGATCATCAGCGAAGTGGTGAGCCCGTACGTGTCGGCCATGTACGCCGGGATGACCGCCAGCGGCGCCAGGGGGATGAAGATCAACCCGAGCACGCCGACGCCCTGTCCTCGCAGCCGGGGAGGGATCACGAGCGACGTGACCGCGTACTGGGCGGGGTCGAGGAGGCTGTCGATCGCGTTGATGAGGAAGCTGAGCACGAGGTAGAGGATCAGGCTCGGGAAGAGGAGCACGAATATCTTCGAGAAGGTCGAGGCGAAGCCGATCATCGCGGTGATGACCAGGATCTTCCCTGGGTTCCGCTTGATGAATATGTCGGCGAGGCCCCCGCCCGCCAGGAGCATGAACAGGCCCAGGATCGACCCAGGGATGCCGATCATCGATCTGGCGAACGGGCTGAGACGGAACTGCTCGACGAGCCAGAACTGCCAGAGCATCCCGAGACCGCTCGTGCTGATCATGATGACCGGGAGCGCGATGAGGATCCGCCGGAGCGTCTTGATGGCGAGGAGGATCCGCAGCGCCTCCCCCCACTTCACCGGGGGCTGCTCCTTCTCGGCGGACTCCTCGCTCTCGCCCGCCCGGAGCCTCTCCCAGTAGCCGCGGACCGGTTCGGGGAGTCCTAGGACCAGCAGTCCGCTGATGATCACCGGGATGGCGACCACCAACATCGCCTGCCTCCATCCGAACCTGAGTGCGATCAGCGGGGTGATGGGGAGGCTGAGGAAGCCCAGTATCTGTCCGGCCACCTTCTTCACCGAGACCGTCTTCGCCCGCGCCTCCACCGGGTAGTAGTCGTAGGCGAGCGACTGTCCCGGGACGTCGCCGAGCTTCTCCGACGCGCTGTCGAGCTGCCTCAGCACCGCGAACATGAGGAAACCCGGCGCGAAGGCCGAGAGCAGGGAACAGATACCGGACAGGACCGCGCTGATCCCGAGCATGTACGTCCGCCGGTAGCGGTCCGCCATCCAGCCGATGAGCGGACCGGTGAAGGCGAAGAGCATCCCGAACAGGCTCGAGGCCAGCGTGAGTTGGGTCAGGGTGATGTTGAAGTCGGCCCGGATCTCCGGCATGAACAGCGTCGGCACGTTCGAGTCGAAGCCCTGCACGAAGTCGATGAGGAACAGCACCATCAGGGGTCGCAGTCCGTACCGGGTCACGCGCAGCATCTTGAAGTCGGTCACGGCCTGGCCCATGATCGCCTTCGGCCCCCGCTTCATGGCGGACGCCATCTCCCGCACGATGTCCGCCTGTGCGCCGGTCCCCGTCGGCCCCGGTCCGGTGGCCGCCCCGCCCTCGGGGAGGGTGTCGCGCGTGTTGCGCGGTGGTTCGGTCATCTTCTCTCCTCGGTGGTGAGCTCGGGCGGCAGGGCGGGCTGAGCCCGCTCGGCCTGCGGCAGTTCGGTCGGCACGATCGGGCGCGGCGGAGGACGCTCCTCCCGCGGGCGCCGCGGCCGTGGGCCCTTGTACAGCTCGGTCACCATCGCGTAGCGACGGTCCATCGGCAGGACGTCCAGACCCCGCCCCTCCATGGGCGGCGCGAAGGAGGCCTTCCTCTTGGCGATGGCCTCCGGGTCGACGTCCTCGAACAGGCTCGGGACGATCATCCGGCGTCGCATCGCCACGATCTTCAGGATGGCGTCCCGGGCCCCGTACAGGAGCGCCGCCAGACCGCCGGGGCTCGCGAAGAGCAGGTAGAGCAGGCCGATGCTCGTACCGAGTCGCCGGAACTGCTCGTCGTCGATCAGGAACTGGGTCAGCCCGATGTAGGTCGCGCCCAGTAGCGCTCCGCTGACCGATGTGATCCCCCCGACCATGGCCATGATGAACATGTCGATCGACCTGTCGACGCCGAATGCGTTCGCGTCCAACGAGCGCTGGTGGTGCACGAGCAGCACGCCCGCTACCCCGGCGAGCGAGCCGGAGAGAGCGAACACGGCGAGGCGGGCGCGCGTGGCGTTTATGCCGAAGGGTTGGACGCCGAACGGGTCCTCGCGCAACGCGATCAGGACCCGGCCGGTCCGCCCGGCTCGCAACCTGCGCACGACGACGGCGGTGATCAGCGTGAAGGCCAGGCAGAGGTAGTAGTAGGCCCGCTCGCTGGACAGGCTGAGGAAGAGGAAGGTCGGCCTCTCTATATCGGTCGGGAACAACCACTCGAACCGGTCCGAGTCGAGCAGGAGCTTGCTCGCGGCCACCGCGAAACCCAGGGTGGAGACGGCCAGGAACGGTCCGCGCAGGCGCAGGGCCGGCTGGCCGACCGCGGCGGCGAACCCGGCCGTGAGGGCGGCGGCCACGGGGAGGGCCAGCCAGAACGGGAGCCCCACGTCCGCCGTCAGCTTCCCGCCGGCCAGCGCGCCGACGGCCACGAACGCGAACTGGCCGAGGCTGACCTGACCTCCCCACCCGGTGAGGATGACGAGCGAGAGGGCGACGATCGCGTATATCGCGATGAGGGAGGCCAGGTTCACGCGGCTGGGCGAGAAGGCCTGGGGGAAGACGAGGAGCGCGATGGCGATGAGCGCGAAGATCCCCCGCCGTAGACGCCGGATCCCTGGGAGGGCGAGCATCTCGGGCGGGGTGGGACGGATCTCGCGCGACGCTGCCCATGAGGCGGAGGCTCCCTCGTTGGCCCTCGAGAACCCCGTCTTCTGCAGCAGCAGGCCTCCCAGGACGACGGTGAGGACGACGGCCAGGACGAGGGCCGGCTCGGAGTAGGACCAGTTGAGGGACTCCTCGACGATGCCGAGAGCGAGCGCAGCGGTGATCGTCACCGGGAGGCTTCGCATCCGGCCGAGGACCGCGGCAGCGAGCGGGTAGAGCAGGGCCTCCGCGGACGCGGCCGGGCTCCCGCCAGCCCCCGCGAACTGGACCGTCATGCCCAACAGCATCGCGGACAGCCCCGAGCAGAACCCGGCGATCCCCCAGACCAGCGTCGACAGCAGACGGACGTTGATGCCGAGCATGAGGGCCCGGTCGGCGTTCTCGGCCGTCCCCCGGACCGCCGCCCCGTACCTGGTGCGGGTGAGGAACCAACCGAGGCCCGCGAAGACGGCGACCGTGCTCGCCAACGCGAACAGGTGGCCGAAGCCGAACTTGAACGGGTCCAGGGAGATCTGGAGGTCGGAGAACGGGACGGGGAGCTTCCCCTCGATCCTCTTCTGCAGGTACTGCGGTCCCCGGTTCCAGATGGGGATGGCCTCGATGTAGCCGGGCAAGGGGAGCAGGACGGGGGTCATGACGACCGTGACGACCGTCAGGACGAGCCTGGGTGAGTTGAAGAAGCGGCGGACGAAGGCGAGCTCGATGAGCATCCCTACTCCCGTGGAGATGAGCAGGGCGATGAACAGGACGATGACGAACGGGAAGGTGCCGAACCCCTCGACCCCGACCGCGGCGAGGTTGAAGGCGAGGTTGGCGGCGACGCCCCCCATCACGACCTGTGCGAAGTTCACGATCCGCGTGTTGCGCCATATGAGGACGAGTGCGGCGGCCAGCAGGGCCGTCCGGGACCCCCGGATCAGACCCTGCACCTGCACCCCGAGGGGAGCGCCGTCCGGGAGCAGGTACGTGCATACGAGGAGGGTGGCCGCCACCGCGGCCACTGAGATGATCGCGTTGCGCCGCTTGCTGCCGGGCGGGAGCAGCTCCTTCAGGTTCACTTCGCCTCCGGGTCGGGCTTGGGCTTGATGCTGCCGAAGCCGGTGGTGATGTCATAGCCGTACGTCGTCGGGACCTGGTCTGTCTCGGTCTCGGAGAAGCGGAAGGTGTCGCGCACGACGAGGCCGCCGTGCTGGGTGGCGACGACGTACTCCATCTCGTAGCGGACCGTCTCCCGCGGCGACTGGAGGGTCCAGGTCCCCTTCACGAGCCACCCGTGCACGACCTCGTCGCAGCCGAGCACCTCTTCCTTCTTCTCGACCCTGCCCTGCACGACCATCGTCGTCTGCGTCCGCGGGTCGAAGCCGAGCCCCGTCACCTCCATGTTCTCGGCGACCGGGAGAGGGAACACGGTCACTGGGGTGAGCGGCTCGAAGGTCACCGGCCCGCCCTTCTGGTGGCGGACCAGCTTCGACAGACCGATGGACTCACCCGGCGTGACGGCGTAGCTGAGCTCGGCCCGCCGGCGTCCGATGGTCTGGTCCACCGTGAACCGCGACCGCTCCCCGTCCATCTGGAGCCCGAACACGCGCCGGCTGGTCATGCCCTCCACGGGCTGCTTGAAGTCGGCCAAGCCCGTGATCTGCACGTGGATCTCGCCCTTCTGCTTGAACAGGTAGACACCCTGCTCGACCGGCCGGCGGACGTTCGCGGAGATCGGCTCGACGGCGAACGTCCCGGGTCCCGGCTCGGGGCACGGGTCCGGGGGCGGAGCC
>DATLFR010000111.1 GCA_035540895.1 Actinomycetota bacterium
GACGTCGGGGGGCACCGCAGGGGTTGAGGCAGCCGGCATCGCGGCGGCCCCGTTCACGAGCATCCGCTCCAACCGCTCGATCCGGGCGGACAGGGCTCCCGGCTCGTCCGACTGCAGGCATGCCGCGCGCGCCAGTGTCACCTCCAGGCTCAGGCGGGGATGGGTCGAGGCGCGGACATCGGCCTGAGCCTCACCGAGCACCCGCATCACCCAGTCGAGGTGCGCCCTGGTGAACGCTTCCGCGTGCTCCCGGTAGCGCGCCTCGTCCTCGGGAGGGACCTCGGCGAGCTCGGTAGCGCCGTTGGCCACGAGGAACAGCGACCGGAAGTGCTCCAGGAGCTGGCGCAGGACCCCGCGCGGGTCCCACCCGCGGGAGACCATCGTCTCGACCTGACGGAACACCTCGGTCACCTCGGTCGAGGCGATCGCGTCGGAGAGGGCGAAGAGGACCTCGGCGGGGGCGTCCCCCAGTATCTCGACGACGGACGCGCGCGAGACGCGGCCGTCGGCCGACCCGGACGCCTGCTCGAGCAGCGCGAGCGGATCGCGCATGGACCCGTGCGCATGCCTGGCGATCAGCGCGAGCGCATCCGGGTCGGCGTCGATCGACTCCGCCTCGGCCACCCGGGCCAGGTGCTCGGAGATCGTCTGCTCCGTGTGCCGTCGGAACTCGAAGCGCTGGCATCGGGAGACGACGGTGGCCGGGAGCTTGTGCGACTCGGTCGTGCACAGCACGAAGACGACGTGCGGCGGGGGCTCCTCCAGCATCTTGAGGAGCGCGTTGAACGCGGCGGCCGAGAGCTGATGGGCCTCGTCGATGATGTAGACCTTGCGCGCGCCGCCCGCCGACGCGAACGGGATCCTCTCCCGGATCTCCCGTACGTCGTCGACGGAGGTGTGAGAGGCGGCGTCCATCTCGTAGACGTCGAGCGAGGTGCCGTCCGCGATCTCGATGCAGGGCCGGCACCGTCCGCACGGCTCGGGGGTCGGACCCTGCTCGCAGTTGAGGGCCCGGGCGAGTATCCGAGCCGTGGACGTCTTCCCCGTTCCGCGCGGGCCGCTGAACACGTACGCGTGGGAGACCCTGTCCTCACGCAGGGCGCCCGACAGCGTCTCCGTCACGTGATCCTGGCCCAACACGTCCGAGAACGTGCCGGGGCGGTACTTGCGATACAGGGACAGGTAGCTCACGTCCGCTCCACCCGGGTCCGGTCGGCGTCTTGGACGGGTGCGGCGACCAGGCTAGCCCGCGGCACCCGGAGGACAACGCTTACCGTTGCTCCCTCCCGGGCCTGGCGGGGTTCACGAGCCTCCGTCGCGCGGGACCCGATCGCCGCACCGGTCCAAGACGAACGCCCCTATCCTACCGGGCACCACCGATGACGCCCGAGGGCCCTACTATCGGAGCGACCGAACCGGAGGGAGCACCAGATAGACATCGCGCTCGGCCTGGGTGCCGCGCTGGTCCTGATCGCGCTCAACACCTTCTTCGTCGCGGCCGAGTTCTCCCTCGTCGCCGTCGACCGGGCGAGCCTGGACGAGCTCGTCATGGCGGGCGACCGCCGGGCCAGACGCGCCCTGAAGCTGCTCCACCGGCTCTCGTTCCACCTCTCGGGAGCCCAGCTGGGCATCACCATCTCCTCGCTGGTCCTGGGATACGCCGCCGAGCCCACCGTGGCGCGCGCGATCGAACCGGTCTTGGCCGGGCTCGGGCTCCCGGAGGCGACCACGGTTGGGGTGTCCCTGGCGCTCGCCCTCGTGCTCGCCACGGGGACCCAGATGGTTGCGGGGGAGCTCGTGCCCAAGAACCTGGCGATCAGCCGTCCTTTGGGCGTGGCGTTGGCCCTGTCCGGACCCGTCACCGTCTACGGGATCCTGTTCGGACCGTTGATCCGAGTGCTCAACGGCGCGGCCAACTGGACGGTCCGGCGTCTGCGCATCGAGCCTCAGGAGGAGCTGAACGCGGTGCGCTCTATGGAGGAGCTGGAGCTGCTGATCCGCTCCTCGGGCGAGGAGGGGACGCTCCCCGAGGAGTCGGCGACGCTCCTCACCCGGACGATCCGCTTCGGCCACAAGACCGCGGCCGACGCGCTCGTCCCCCGCCGGTCGGTCGTCGCACTGCGGACGCGGCAGAGCGTGGCCGATGTGGCGAAGGTGGTCGTCGAGAGCGGGCACACCCGCTTCCCCGTGTACGGGTCGGATGCGGACGACGTCGTGGGGATGCTGCACGCGAAGGACATCTTCCGCGTCCCCCCGAAGGACCGATCGAAGACCCCGGTCTCGGAGGTGATGCGGGACGTCCCGGCGATCCCGGAGACCCGGGACCTCGAGTCCCTGCTCGCCGAGATGCGGCGGGGGTCCAGCCAGCTGGCCGTGGTCGTCGACGAGCACGGCGACACGGTCGGCATCATCACGCTGGAGGACCTGCTCGAGGAGATCGTTGGGGAGATCTCCGACGAGCACGATCCGGACGACGAGGAAGCGGCCGCACCCATCACCGAGACCTCCTTCCTCCTCGACGGGAGCCTCCACAGAGACGAGGTCCTAGAGGCGACCGGGTTCGACATGCCGGAGGGCGAGTACCGCACCCTGGCCGGCTTCCTGCTCACCCTCTTCGACCGGATCCCCGCCGCGGGGGACACGACCACCCACGAGCGGTGGACCTTCACCGTCGAGGCGATGGACAACCTGCGGATCGCCGAGGTCCGGATCGACGCTCCGCCGACCGGGGACCCCGAGTGACCCCCATCCTCGTCTCGATCGCACTGCTGCTCGCCAACGCCCTGTTCGTCGCGGCCGAGTTCGCAACCATCGCGGCGCGGCGCACCCGCGTGGAGGCGATGGTCGAGGGGGGCGGCAGCAGGCCCCGGGCCGCGCTGGCCGCCATGCGCGAGCTGTCGCTCACCCTCTCGGCGTCGCAGCTCGGGATAACGGCGGCTTCGCTCGGGCTGGGGGCCGTGGCCGAGCCCGCCGTCGCCCACGCCTTCGAAGGGCTGCTGGCGGGGTGGATAGAGGTTCCGGACCGCCTGCTGCACACGATCAGCCTCGCCGTCGCCCTCACCATCGTCGTCTTCCTCCACATGGTGATCGGCGAGATGGTGCCGAAGAACATCGCCATAGCGGAGCCGGAGTCGACGGCGCTGTGGGTGGCGCTCCCCATGCGCGCCTTCACGAACGTGTTCCGGCCCGCGATCGCGGCCCTCACCGCGATAGCCAACTCCGTCCTGCGCCTCATGGGGGTGGAGCCCCGCGACGAGCTCGCCACGGCCAGGACGGCCGGCGAGATCGCGTCGATGCTGTCCGAGTCGCAGCGAGAGGGTCTCATAGGGCCCACGGAGCACCGGATCCTGGTCCAGGCCCTCGACTTCCGGGACCGCGAGGTCGGGACGCTGATGGTCCCCCGTCACAGGGTGGTGTCGATCGACACGTCGACATCGGTGGCGGGGGCAGAGCGCGTGGTCCGGGAGACCGGGCACTCGCGCATCCCGGTCCTCGGCGACGGACCGGACGACGTCCGCGGCTTCATCCACGCGAAGGACCTCCTACGGGTGGACCCGTCCGACCGGCTCAAGCCCCTGCCTTCCGAGCTGATCCGGAGGATGCCGGTGGTGCGCGAGACCGCGAAGCTCAACAACGTGCTCGTTCGGATGCGTCACACGCGCACGCATTTCGCCCTCGTGGTCGATGCCGGCCGCCGTCCCGCGGGGATCGTCACGCTCGAGGACGTGCTCGAGGAGCTGGTGGGCCCGATACGCGACGAGCACGACATCGGACGGAAGCCGGCCGCCGCGCGCCGCCAGCGGGCGAGACGCCGGGTCCGCCGCCGGACCCGCAAGGGCTGACGGCGCGACCTGCTGCGGAGGAGGTGGGATTTGAACCCACGTGGGGACTTTCGCCCCCAACACGCACTCCAGGCGTGCGCACTAGGCCAGACTATGCGACTCCTCCCAGGCCCCCGATATTACCGGGAGGCACCGGGAGCGGTGACCCGCCGCCGGGTGCGCACTGACCTATAGACTGTCCGGCGGAGGAGTACCGAAGCGGCCGAACGGGCGCGCCTCGAAAGCGCGTGAGCCTTCACGGGCTCCGAGGGTTCAAATCCCTCCTCCTCCGCTCCCGCCGCGTCGCTGTGAGAAGAACCCGAGCAGCGGCGCGGCGCAGGCGTCGGCCATGACGCCGCGCGTCACCTCGACCCGATGGTTCAGCCGCGGGTCCTCCACGATGTTGTAGAGCGAGCCGCACGCCCCCGCCTTCGGGTCCCACGCTCCGAAGACGAGACGGTCCAGGCGCGCGGCGACGATGGCTCCCGCGCACATCGGGCAGGGCTCTAGCGTCACGTACAGCGTGCACCCGGACAGCCGCCACGTGCCGAGGGCGTCGGCTGCCGCCTGGATGGCCACGAGCTCGGCGTGACCGTCCGGCCGCCCCCTGAGCTCGCGGTCGTTGCGTCCCCGGGACACGATCCGTCCGTCTCGGACAAGCACGGCTCCCACGGGGACATCGCCGTGTCCGGGCGCGAGCAGCGCCTCGTGGAGGGCCTCCTGCATGAAACCGATGTCGTCCACGGACGGATGCTACCGATGAGACACGGGAGCTGATAGTGTCTCATGAGACAGAGGAGGGCCACGTGTCTCACGACCATCCGGCGGACCGCATCCTGGACGCGGCACTCCACGTCTTCGCCCGGCGGGGACTGCGGGCGGGGACCCTCGGGGAGATCGCCGACCGAGCCGGGGTCGGGCGGGCGACGATCTACCGGTACTACCCGGGCCGCGACGCCGTCGTGCAGGCGCTCGTCCTGCGGGAGGCGGGGGCCCTCATGGCGCGGCTGGACGAGGTCCTCGGGGCTTGTGAGGACGATCCGGAGCGGATGGTGGAGCTCGGGCTCGTCGCTGCGCTCGACCACCTCAGCTCCCACGCGCTGCTGCAGAGGACCCTGCGGGACGAGCCGGAGACGATCCTGCCCGCGCTGACGCTCGACGCTCAGCCGCTCGTGGAGGCGGGCATCGCGTTCGCGACCCCCTACATCGAGCGGGCCGTGAAGGCCGAGCGCATGGCGAAGGTGGACCCGCGGGCCGCGGCGGAGTGGGCCGTCCGGATCCTCCTCTCGCTGCTGCTGACGCCGCCGGTCGGAGTCGACCTGTCCGATCGCCGCCAGGTCCGCAGGTTCCTGTCCGTCGTCATGCCGACCATCGGAGGTGGGAGATGAGCATCACCGAACGCGTCGACTCGGCGTCCCTGACCGACCTCAGGGACTTCCATCCCGACGAGATGGTCACCGACCTCGAGCAGCTCACGGCTAACCCGGTCAGCCTGCGCGACCTTTATTACCGGTGGGAGCGACAGAACTGGTCGGCGGGAGCCCTGGACTTCGCCCAGGACGCCGCCGACTGGACGGCGCTCGACGCCGAGGTGAAGGAGCGCCTCCTGTGGGTGCTCACTATGTTCTTCTGCGGCGAGGAGGCCGTAACCGACGACCTGGCTCCCTGGGTCTGGTCGGCCCCGACCGAGGAGATCCGTCACTTCCTGGCCACGCAGCTGGCGGACGAGGCCCGCCACACGGTCTTCTTCGATCGCTTCTACCGGGAGGCGGTCGGGGCTCCCGGCGACCTCCACGAGATGCTCGAGCGTTACCGGGGGACCCTCAACGCCGGCTACCACGAGCTCTTCTACGAGATGCTCCCGGCCATCTCGCGCGAGGTGGGAGCCAACCCGGGGGACCCGGTGGTCTTCGCGCGCGGCGTGGCGATGTACCACATGGTCCTAGAGGGCGCGCTGGCCGTTCCCGGACAGCGGTACATCCTCGCCTTCTGTCGCGAGCGAGGCATCCTGCCCGGGTTCCGGGCTGGGTTCACCGCCGTGGCGCGCGACGAGTCGCGCCACGTGGGGGGAGGTGTGCGGATCCTGCAGCGGCTCGTCGAGATGGACGGCGACTGCGTCCCCGCCGTCCAGGAGCTCGTCCGGCAGGCTCTCCCGCACTCCACCCACGTCTTCCAGCCCCCCAACGCCGACTTCACGTACCTGTCCGTGCTCGGGTACGACACGCGGGAGCTGCTGCGGTTCGGGCTGCACTCGCTCAACAAGCGCCTGCGAGCGGCCGGCATCCCGATGCCCTCCATGCCGCCGATGCGCATCCCGCGCCAGGACGCGACGCCCACGATCCCGGCCCGGGAGCTGACCCCCGTCCAGCAGATGCTCCAGCCGATGCGGGATCAGCTCGTGCCGTCCGCCGTCTTCGCCGCCTTGCCCATGGTGTTCAACCCGACCGTCGCCGGGGACCTGCGCGCGACGTTCCGGTTCGACGTGACGGGGGACGGGGG
>DATLFR010000112.1 GCA_035540895.1 Actinomycetota bacterium
GATCGGGACCGGGTTCGGCGTCTGCGTCGTCCGGGATGGCGGGCCGGTGGGCAGGGGCGTGGTCGGAGGGGGGATCCTGGGAGGCCAGATCCCCATCTCGGAGGCGACCGACGGGCCCGTCGACACGAGCGGACGTCCCGACTCGATCGAGGCCTTCTGCCGGGCCGACCGTATCGTCGCCGAGGCGGGTTCCAGGTTCAGCTCCGTGCAGGAGGTGTTCGAAGCCCATCGCTCCGGAGACCAGGACGCGTCAGCCGCCCTCGACCGCTACCGCCGCCACCTCGCCCGGGCGGTGGCCGCCCTCGCCCACGCCCACGCCCCCGAGGTGGTCGTCCTGGGGGGTGGACCGATGACCGAGGACACGCCGATCCTGGACGGGCTACAGCAGCTCGTCGACGAACGGGCGTGGCCCGGCTACAGCGTCGAGGTGCGTCGGGCCTCCCTGGGGGACGCCGCCGCCCTGGCCGGTCTCGCGCACCTCTCGAGATGAGGACCGACCCGCGCGTCGACCCGGCCGACCCCACCCCCCGGCACCGGATCGGGCGACGCTCCACCTACGACAAGCATCCGTCCGTCCCCGCTGGCTCCCCGTCGGACGTCACGGTGGGCTGGGACGCGATCGCGTCCAGTCTGAGCGGCGTGCGGACGGTGGTGCTCGAGACCTACCCCGGCGTCCTGGGCACCGACGAGCTCGTGAGGCGTCTCGACCCTGACCTGGTCGTGGACGCGGGCTCCCTCCTCCTGAGCGAGCCTGAGGTCCGGCGCCTAACCGAGCCGTTCGTCGGCGACGACCCGGTGTTCGGGTACATGACGTCCCTGCGGCTGAGCGACCTGGTCGACGGGGCGGCGCTGCAGCGGGCGCGCGAAGCCGTCCGAGACGCCCCCGGGCGCGTGCTGGTGCACGGGACCGGCGCGTCCCTCGCCGCACCCGGCGCCCCGGTCGTCTACGCCGGGCTCCCACGCTGGGAGGCAACCCAGCGCCAGCGGCGGGGAGAGGCCGACAACCTCGGCGTCCACAACCCCGACGACACGCCGGGTGAGCGCTACAAGCGGGCGTTCTTCGTCGACTGGCGCGTGGCCGACCGCCACCGCCGGACGATCTGGGACCGCATCACCCACTACCTGGACACGACCCACCCCGACCGTCCGAAGATGATCGACTCGCGCGTCTGGTACGAGGCGCTGGCCCGGACGGCCCACCGCCCGTTCCGGGTCGTCCCCTACTTCGACCCGGCTCCCTGGGGCGGACACTGGATGCAGGAGGTCTGCGACGTCGGACGCGGCCAGGCCAACCTCGGATGGTGCTTCGACTGCGTCCCCGAGGAGAACTCGCTCCTCCTGGGCTTCGGCGCCGAGACGGTCGAGGTGCCCTCGATCGACCTGGTCTTCCGGGAGCCGAAGGCGCTGCTGGGGGAGGCGGTGTGGGGCCGGTTCGGCGAGGAGTTCCCCATCCGCTTCGACTTCCTCGACACGATGGGCGGGGGGAACCTCTCCCTGCAGGTGCACCCGCTGACCTCCTACATCCAGCGTGAGTTCGGGATGCACTACACCCAGGACGAGTCCTACTACCTGTTGGACGCCGAGCCGGACGCGACGGTGTACCTGGGGCTCCGAGAGGGCGTGGACCGCGACGAGATGGTGGCCGACCTGCGCCGCGCGCAGGACGAGCCGGGCTGGACCTTCCCCGACGACCGCTACGTGAACCGGTTCCCAGCCCGGAGGCACGACCACTTCCTGATCCCGGCCGGGACCGTCCACTGCTCCGGGGCCGGGAGCATGGTGCTCGAGATCTCCGCGACGCCCTACATCTTCACGTTCAAGCTGTGGGACTGGGACCGTCTCGGGCTGGACGGACGGCCCCGTCCGATCCACATCGACCACGGGGAGCCGAACATCCTCGTGGAGCGCGACACCGGGTACGCGCGGACCCGGCTCCTCAACCAGGTCCGCACGGTCGCCTCCGGACCCGGCTGGACCGAGGAACGCACCGGGCTGCACCCCGCGGAGTTCATCGAGACGCGCCGGCACTGGTTCACCGGTCCCGCCCCGCACACGGTCGACGGCGTGGCGGTCCTCAACCTCGTGGACGGGGAGGCTGCCGTCGTCGAGTCACCGGAAGGCGGGTTCGAGCCCTTCGAGGTCCATCACGCGGAGACGTTCATCGTCCCCGCGGGAGCCGGTCCCTTCTCGGTGCGTCCGGTGGAGCCTGGACGCCTCCACGCGACGGTACGGGCCACCGTCCGTGCGGGCCACTGAGAGAGCCATCCCCCGGAAGGGTTAGGCCGCAGGTGCCCCGGTGGGGGTCGGGCGGGAGGCTCATGTAGCCGATATCTCCCGTGTCGGGCTCACCTATCGGGCGGGAGGGTACCGACCCGACGTCCCGTGACGAGGTGTTCA
Source organism: Actinomycetota bacterium (assembly GCA_035540895.1). NCBI lineage: Bacteria > Bacillati > Actinomycetota > Actinomycetota bacterium. Next base: position 2,398 of record DATLFR010000112.1, read on the forward strand.
AGTGGTTCCAGGCTGGATAACCATGTTCTCGCGCTCGATGCGGGCGCGTGCCAGGGCGCTCTCGTGCGACCGCGGCTTCTCCCTCGTCGAGATCACGGTCGCGACCGGCCTGGCGATGGTCGCCGTGGCCGGCGTCGGTAGCGCCATGGTGATGGGCGTGACCGGCGTCGGGGTCGCCCGCCAGCGGGCGGCGGCGACCGCGATCGCCACGGAACGCGTCGAGCGCATCCAGAACCTCCCCTACGACCTCGTCGCGCTGACAGAGCTCTCGTCGGATGCGGGCTGGACGGCCCGCAAGCCGGCGGACGAGACGCTCGTCGTGCAGCCCGGACACGCCGCCGTCATACCGGTCGACGACCCCGTCGTGTCGGGGCCGAGCGAGTTCTACATCTACCAGTACATCACCTGGCTGGACGACCCCGACGTCGCCGGCACCCAGGACTACAAGCGCGCGACCGTTATCGTCTCCTGGCGGCGTTCGCTGTCCGCCCCGTCCCTCGCCCGCGTGACGCTTTCGACCCGAGTGGGAACCCGGGACCTGGCGCACGCGACACCCGCCCCGGCGGCCGTCGCCTCGCCGTCCCCCAC
>DATLFR010000113.1 GCA_035540895.1 Actinomycetota bacterium
GCCCGAGATCATCGACCTGGTGGGGTTCCTCCGTTCGATGGGAGCCCGGATCTCCGGCGAGGGGACCTCGGTCGTCGAGGTTGAGGGAGTGGAGGAGCTCCGACCCGGCTCCCAGGAGGTCATGCCCGACCGTCTCGAGGCCGGGACCTACATGTTCGCCGCCGCCGCGGCGGGCGGCGATGTCACGGTCGACGGCGTCGTCGCGGAGCACCTCGACATGGTCTGCGAGAAGCTCGTCGATTGCGGGATGGAGGTCGACGGCGGCCCCGACTGGGTGAGGGTCAGGTCGGAGGGACGTCCGCGGCCCGCCGACGTCTCCACGCTGCCCTACCCCGGCTTCCCGACCGATCTCCAGCCGCTCATGGTCGCCGTCCTGACACGGGCGCGTGGACTCTCGATCGTGACCGAGAACATCTTCGACGGACGGTTCATGTACATCGACGAGCTGGCCCGTATGGGAGCCGATGTCCGGACGGAGGGCCACTACATCGTGATCAGGGGTGTCGAGCGGCTGACCGGGGCCCCCGTGGTCGCCTCCGACCTTCGAGCGGGCGCCGCGCTGGTCGTCGCCGCCCTGGCCGCGGAGGGCTGGACGAGCGTGGAGAACATCGCCCAGATCGACCGCGGCTACGAGCGCTTCGAGGAGCGGCTCAGCTCCCTCGGTGCCCGCATACGACGCGCGCCCGCCGGCGACCTCGTCGAGGCGTAGGCCCGCACCCCGCCCTCGCCGGTCGCGATACCATCGAACATCCGCTGGGGGCCCGACCATGGATCACGACATCCGGCATCTTGCCCGCTGCATCGCCGAGGCGACGAAGGTGGTCGCCCTCACCGGCGCGGGCATCTCGGTGGACTCGGGGCTCGGGACCTTCCGCGACCCGGGCGGTCTGTGGGAGCGGCTCGACCTCGACGAGGTGATGAGGTGCGGAGGCCTCCTCGGGTACTCCATCGCCAAGCCGTGGGAGGGAGCGGAGTTCCTCGCCGAGCTGCGCGACGCGCTGCGGGACGCCCAGCCGAACGCCGGACACGCCGCCCTGGCCCGGCTCGAGCGGGACGGACTCCTGCACGCCGTCGTCACCCAGAACGTGGACAACCTGCACCAGCGCGCCGGGAGCGAGCGCGTGGTCGAGCTGCACGGCAGCTTCGCCCGCCGCCGCTGCACGGGTTGCGACGATCGGGAGCCCGTCTCGGTGGCCGAGCTGGTCGCGAGCCTCGACGAGATGATCGCGAAGCTCGGCTCGTTCATGGTCTCCCACCCGGCCCACCTGCTCAGGCGGTGTGAGTGCGGGGGGTTGTGGCGGTCCGACGTCGTCGAGTTCGGGGAGCCCGTCCAGGGGCTCGACGAGGCCATCGAAGAGGTCTCCCGAGCCGATGTCCTGCTCGTGTGCGGGACGTCGTGCGAGGTCTACCCGGCGGCCGCGCTGCCCGATGCCGCCCGGGCCCGGGGGGCGCTCGTCGTGGAGGTGAACCCGTCCTGCACCGAGCTGCGGCCCGACGTGGCGATCCGGCGTCCGGCCTCCGACGTCCTGCACGAGATCGGCGCCCTGCTCGGCGGATGGACGGCCGCGTCCGGCCGCCCGCTCTCCGCCGCTCCCGCCTGATGCCCGCCTTCCCGAGCGACGAGTGGCTGCAGCGGTACCGCGACGCGATCAACTCGAGCGAGTCCTACCGCGAGAAGGCGGCCGGGTGGGAGGGGGACATCACGTACGTGATCGGGGCGGACGCCGCGGCGGGGTTCGACGAGGACGTGCTCGCGTGGGTCGACCTGTGGCACGGGTCCTGTCGCGACGCCCGGCTCGTGGACCGGGACGACGGCGAGAGGGCCGCCTACGTGATCTCGGCTCCCTACTCGCTGTGGAAGTCGGTCCTGCTTGGTCAGCTCGACCCCGTGAAGGCCATGGTGCAGGGGAAGCTGAAGCTGCGCGGCGACCTGCCGCGGATGGCGGAGCACGTCGAGGCCACGCGCGAGCTCGTGTCCCTCGCCGTCGGTATCGCGACCACCTTCGCGGACGAGTGACGGCCGACCTCGTCCGGGTGGTGGGGCCGGAGCCGTCCGGGCTCGCCGAGATGCTGGGGGCCGTGATCCGGGGGAACCTGCAGCAGCGTCCTCACCTCGCCCGCCTCCTGGACGGACCCCCGGGTGTCGTCCGGGTCACCGCGTCCGACGTCGGCGTCTCCGTCGGCATCGAGCTGCGCGACGGAGCGGTCCGCGTCTGGAAGGGGGAGGATGTCCCGGCCGATGTGGAGGTGGCGGCGGACTCGGCCACCCTGGCGACGATGGGGAGCGTCCCCCGCATCGCCGGGATGCCGAACCCGCTGAAGCCGGCGGGACGGGAGATGATCGCGAAGGTGGCCCGGGGAGACCTGCGGGTGGCGGGTGCGGTCCGCCACCGGAAGCTGCTGCGGCGTGTCCAGGGGCTGCTGCGGATGGGCGACCCGTGAGAGACGCCGTGGACCTCGTCGGCCGTCTGCGCACCGGAGACCGTCGGGCGATCGCCAGGGTCATCTCGCTCGTCGAGAACGGCTCCCCGCAGGCGTCCGAGATACTGCGAGCGCTCTACCCGCACACCGGCCACGCGGTCACGATCGGGATCACCGGGTCCCCGGGGTCGGGCAAGTCGACCCTGACCGACGCGCTGATCTCGCTCGTCCGCGCGAAGGGGCTCACGGTCGGCGTGGTGGCCGTGGACCCCACCTCTCCGTTCTCCGGCGGCGCGCTGCTCGGCGACCGGGTCCGGATGCAGGAGCACGCGCTGGACGAGGGGGTGTTCATCCGCTCGATGGCCACCCGCGGGCATCTCGGGGGCCTGTCCCTGGCGGCTCCCGAGGCCATGCGCGTGCTGGAGGCCGCCGGCAAGGACGTGGTCATAGTCGAGACGGTGGGGGTGGGGCAGAGCGAGGTCGAGGTGGCCGGGCAGGCGGACACGACGATCGTCGTGGTCGCGCCCGGGATGGGGGACGCGATCCAGGCCGCGAAGGCCGGGGTGCTCGAGGTGGCCGACGTGTTCTGCATCAACAAGGCGGACAAGGACGGGGCGAACGACACGGCGAGGGACCTGCGCAACATGCTCGAGATGGGGCACGGACGCGACCCCACCTGGAACCCGCCCATAGTCCGGACCGTGGCCACCCAGGGGACGGGCGTGGACGAGCTGTGGGAGGCCGTGTCCAACCACCGGGAGCACCTGTCCGCGGCCGGGAGCCTCGAGGACCGGAGGCGGCAACGGTTGGGCGCGGAGATCCTGGCTATCGTCACCGAGCGCCTGCGCGAGCGGGTCGAGCGGGAGGCGGGGGCCCGGTATGACGAGCTCGTCCAGCAGGTCGTCGACCGCGAGCTCGACCCCTACACCGCGGCCGACCGGCTCCTATCCGGGATGTAGCGGTACCCTGGGGGGGCAGACGTCACCGGAGGGGGATCGATGGACGACCTGGAACGTGAGGCGCTCGACTGGCAGCAGGCCTACGAGGCGGCGCCCGAGCGTGACGCCGATTTCGAGACGCTCGGCGGGATCCCCCTCAAGCCGCTCTACACGCCCCTCGACTCCAAGGACCGTGACCACGCGACCTCCATAGGGTTCCCGGGCGAGTACCCCTACACGCGGGGCGTGTACACGTCCGGACACCGGGGGCGCCTGTGGACGATGCGCCAGTTCGCCGGGTTCGGGTCGGCCGCGGACACCAACCAGCGCTACCGGTTCCTCCTCGAGCAGGGCCAGACCGGACTCTCGGTGGCCTTCGACATGCCGACGCTCATGGGCCGCGACCCCGACGACCCGCTCTCGGTCGGCGAGGTGGGACGGTGCGGCGCGGCGGTCGCCTCCCTGAAGGACATGGAGACGCTCTTCGACTCGATCCCGCTCGGGGAGGTTTCCGTGTCGATGACCATCTCCGGTCCGGCGGCGATCCTCTTCTGCATGTACCTGGCGGTGGCGGAGAAGCAGGGGGTGCCCTTCGACCGGCTCGACGGCACCTGCCAGACCGACATCCTGAAGGAGTACATCGCCCAGAAGGAGTGGGTGTACCCGCCGCGACCGCACCTGCGGCTGATCGGCGACATGATGGAGTACTGCGCCGACCACCTCCCGAAGTACCACCCGATCTCGGTGTCCGGGTACCACATCCGGGAGGCCGGCTCGACGGCCGCGCAGGAGCTCGCCTTCACGCTCGCCGACGGGTTCTCCTACGTGGAGCTCGGGGTGGATCGCGGTCTGGACGTGAACGTCTTCGTCCCGCAGCTCTCGTTCTTCTTCAACTCCCACATCGACTTCTTCGAAGAGATAGCCAAGTTCCGCGCCGCCCGGCGCATCTGGGCCCGCTGGATGAGGGATCGCTACGGGGCCACGAACCCGAAGGCGATGCTCTGCCGGTTCCACGTCCAGACGGCCGGGTGCTCGCTCACGCTTCAGCAGCCGTACAACAACGTGGTCCGGACGGCGCTCGAGGCGCTGGCGGGTGTGATCGGCGGGTGCCAGTCGCTGCACACCAACTCCCTCGACGAGGTCTTCGCGCTCCCCTCGGAGGAGGCGGTGGAGATCGCCCTGCGCACCCAGCAGGTGATCGCGTACGAGACCGGCGTCGCGAACGTGATCGATCCACTCGGCGGTTCGTGGTTCATCGAGTCGCTCACCGACCGTATCGAGGAGGAGGCGGAGGACTACTTCCGCCGCATCGAGAAGATGGGTGACGGCTCCATGCTCGAGGGCACGCTGAAGGGGATCGAGGACGGCTTCTTCCAGATGGAGATCGCGGAGGCCGCCTACCGGCAGCAGCAGCGCTTCGACGCCGGACGTCAGATCCAGGTGGGGGTCAACGCGTTCACGGAGACGGTCCAGGGCACGCCCGAGTTCCTCCGAATACCGCAGGACGTGGAGGACCGGGCGATCGCCGACCTCAAGCAGCTGCGCGCCGACCGCGACGGCGCCGCGTGCAGCGCCGCGCTGGCGGCTCTGACGGACGCGGCCGGACGCGACGGGGAGAACCTGATCCCACACATCCTCGACGCGGTACGCGCCTACGCCACGGTCGGCGAGATCTCCGAGGCCATGGCGCAGGTCTACGGTCGGTACCGGGAGCAGCCCCGCTTCTGAGCCCGCCCCACTTGACGGTTCGATGCCGCCGCGCCCATACTTGAGCAGATGCTCAAAGCAGATGCTCAAAACACACAGCGAGAAGCCGGAGCGGCGGGCTCCCGACCCGACCCGGCTCGACGCGCTCGGGGGAGGGCGGCATGATCGAGGCGGTGGCCGAGCAGACGACGAAGGACCGGATAGTCGAGGCGTGCCTCGAGACCCTCAAGGAGGAAGGCTTCGCCGGGACGTCAGCCCGGGCGATCGCCCGTCGTGGAGGGTTCAACCAGGCGTTGATCTTCTATCACTTCGGGACCCTGAACGATCTCCTGCTCGCCGCGCTCGACCGGACGAGCGAACGCAGACTCAGCGCCTACCGGGCGGCGCTCGCGGCCGCCGAGAGCGTCGAGGAGAAGGTCGCCTCCGCAACGCGCCTCTACCGGGATGATCTCGCCTCGGGCCATGTGACGGTCGTGTCCGAGATGATCGCCGGGAGCCTGTCCAGGCCCGACCTGGGGCCGGAGGTCGTCGCGCGGATGGATCCGTGGATCGATTTCGTCGAGGAGTCGGTCCGGGAGCCGCTGGACCGGGCCGGGCTCTCGTCGGTCCTGCCCCCCCGGACCGCGGCGTTCATGGTGGTGTCGCTCACCCTGGGCGTGAACCTGCTCTGGCACCTCGAGCGCGACCAGACGAAGGCCGAGGCGCTCTTCGAGGCGGCCGGACGGATAGCGCGCATGCTCGCGCCCGCGTTCGGGGGCAGCGATGGATGAGCAGGCCATCGCCGAGGCGCTCGACCGGGCGGAGCGGTCCGTGCTGCTCGGGCAGGGGCTCGGAGGGACGGGGTTCTGGCGCGCTGTGTCGGAGGTGCGGCGGCGTCCGGAGCTGGTCGAGGCGTTCGCCGAACGGATCGGACGCATCGACCGGATGGCGTTCGAGAGGGGGGTGCGGCTCCGGGTGCCGCTCGGACCGGGGCTGGCTGGGCTGTGGGTGGCAACCATCTCGGGAGCCGTCCTGGTCGTGGTCGCGCCGCGGATAGGGGAGCACCCTGTCGGCACCGCTGCGTTCCTGGCCGGCTTCGGTGCCCTCCTCGTGGGGTCGCACAGCCTCGCCCACCACGTCACCGGGCGCGCCTTCGGCATGCGGTTCACCCACGTCTTCCTCGGCGGTCCGCCGCCGCCGCGCCCGGGCGTGAAGACCGACTACGCCACGTACCTGCGCGTGCCCCCGCGCCGCCGCGCGCTGATGCACGCGTCCGGTGCGGTGGTGACGAAGATCCTCCCGTTCGCGTTGATCCCGAGCGCCGCGGACCGGGGGCTGTGGCGGGGCCTCGTCCCTCTGCTCGTGGGGGTCGGGGTGCTGCAGATCGTCACCGACGTCCTGTTCTCGACGAAGGTCTCGGACTGGAAGAAGGTCCGCCGCGAGCTGAGGGCCGCGAGGTCCTCCTGATCAGGAGATCGCGACCATGCGGTCCAGCGCGCGCTTGGCGCGCTCGGCGATGTCGGGGGGGACGGTCACCACGTGCTGCATGTTGTCCAGCGACCAGGCCACCTTCGGCAGCGTGATCTTCTTCATGTAGCCGCAGACCGCGCCGGTGCTCACGGGGAGGAACCTCTTCCCGGGCGCCTCCTTGGCCATGCGGTGGAGGATCCCCGTCTCCGTGGCGACCACGAACGAACCGACCGGTGACTCCTTCGCCCGCCGGATCATCCCCTCCGTGGACAGGATGTGGGTGCCCTCCGCTTCGAGGGCGCCGGTGGCCAGGTCGTACATCGTGCGGCTCACGCACCCGCACTCGGGGTGGATCAAGAGCTCCGAGTCGGGGTTCTCGGCCCGCATGCGTCCGATATCGGCCGGCTCGATCCCTGCATGCACATGGCACTCGCCCATCCAGATGTGCATCTTGCGTCCGGTGACCTCCTCGAGCCACGCGCCGAGGAACATGTCCGGACCGAAGAGGGTCTCCGCGTCCGGCGGGATCGCCTCGATCACCCCGCGCGCGTTGCCGGACGTGCAGCAGTAGTCGGACTCCGCCTTCACCTCGGCGCTGCAGTTCACGTAGGTCACGACGACGGCCCCCGGGTACTGCGCTTTCCACGCCCGCAGGTCGTCGGCGGTCATCGTGTCCGAGAGCGAGCAGCCGGCGTCGAGGTCGGGGAGGAGCACGGTCTTGTCGGGGGACAGGATGGCCGCCGTCTCGGCCATGAAATGGACGCCGCAGAAGACGATCACGTCCGCGTCTGTCTCGGCCGCCTGCCTGGACAGTCCGAGCGAGTCGCCCACGTAGTCCGCCACGTCCTGAACCTCGGGCACCTGGTAGTTGTGGGCGAGGATGACCGCGTTGCGGGCGCGCGCGAGCTCCCGTACGCGGTCGGCGAGCGCCGACGCCTCGAGCTCGGCGTAGGGCGCGATGTCGCGGTAGGTCAGTCCCATGCCTTCACCGTACCGCCCGTCACGCGTCTCGCAGCGCGGCGGCGTCGGCGGCCGGGTCGGCCGCCACGAGCGGGAGCTCGGCTCCCAGCTCGAGCGCGCCCGGTACGAACATCCGCGGTATCAGGTGGGCGTGCCAGTGGAACCCCTCGGCTCCGTCCGGTGCCGTGTGCAGCACGAGGTTGAGCGGGACCCGGCTCCCGTACAGGACGCGGAGGCGTCTCAGGGCGTCGGCGATCGCGTTGCCGGCGTCGCGCAGGACATCGGTGGACGCCTCCTCCAGCCGCTGCGCGCACGGCGGGACGACGAGGATCTCGCGCGGAGCGATGGGGGCGGGGTGGACGGCCAGGCGCACCTCGCCGTGGGTCGAGACATGGTGCACGTCGTCGACGAGGCCGCAGAGCACGCACGGGTCGTCGCGGAAGGCCTCGGTCTCCCGCTGCAGGACGGGGGGCACCACGTCGACCCCGAAGACCTGGCTGTGCTCGTGGGACCTCGACGCACCTGCCTCGCGGCCGCGGTTGAACGCCGCGATCGTGCACGACCGGCCCGAGGCCGCGATGCGGTCGCGGTAGGCGAGCAGGATCTGCAGGCGGTGCTCGGGGGGCAGCCGCTCGATATCGGTGTCGTGGTCGGGGCCGTGGACGACCACCTCGTGGAAAGGGGTCCCCGGGTAGAGGTTGGGGAAGGCGCGGACGACCCAGCGTCCCTCCTCGTCGGTCACCGCGTAGGTCTGCGGGGGGGTCCGGTCCTCACGGCCCGCACAGAAGTCACACGGGCCCGCCTCCTCGTCCGGCGCCACGGGGTCCGGCGCCCCCCGGTTGGCGCGGTCCGGGGCGAGCATGACCCAGCGGCGGCCGAGCGGGTCGAACCGCGCCTCGGGTTCAGGCATCGCGGGTACGAGCTTCCGCGATCGCGACGAGGTCGATGGCGGATCTGACGTCGCCCGGTCCGATCTGGAAATCCCCCGGGCGCAGCCCTACCAGCGAAGCCCGTATCCACGGGGCCCGGTCCGGGGGCGCGACGCGGTCCAGCAGCAGGGGCAACGCCTCGCCGGCCGCCCGCTCCACCCAGCGCAGGCGCCGCCCGTGCCATATCCCGAACATCCGCACCTCGCCCATCCGGCGGCGGAGGAGGTGGAAGAGCTCGTCGGGGGTGTACTGCCAGGCGTGGGAGCCGTCGATGGGACGGGTCCGGCCCGGGGAGGCGGTCAGGCGGTTGGGGGTCCGCAGGACGAGCAGACCACCCGGGCGCAGGAGCCGACGGATCTCGTCCAGGAGGCGCATCGGGTCGGCGAGACGCTCGAGCATCCCGTCGCACACGGCAGCGTCGAACGAATGCTGAGGCTCGTCCACGCGCGGGAGCGGAGCGCGCCGGAACGTGACCGAGGGTCCGCTGTAGCGGCGGAAGGCCTCCCTCAGCGCGGCGTCGTCCTCGTCCACCCCGAGCACGCGCGCACCGGCCGACGCGAGCCGCGCCGCTCTCGTTCCGACGCCGCACCCGATATCGATCACCCATCGACGCTCGCGCTGCGCCAGCGCCTCGGCCGCCCAAGCGGCGAAGGCCTCGGCTCGCGCTGCGCGGTACGGCTCTGGGGAGCTCGTCGGCACGGCGCCGGGTTGAGGTTCGGATGCCGCGCGCAAGATGCGGGGAGTTTACCGTCCTCGCGCGGGCCGGGTGCGTCACGCGGGACCCGCCCGGCGGCCCCGATATCATGGGTGCGTGCACTACCTCGACCACGCAGCGACGTCGCCCGTCCTGCCCGAGGTCCGAGACGCGATGCTCCCCTACCTGACGGACGTGTGGGGGAACCCTTCGTCGATCTACGGGCCGGGCCGGCGCGCGCGGCAGGGCGTCGACGAGGCGCGCGAGCGCCTCGCCTCCGCCGTGGGGTGCGCCCCCGAGGAGCTCGTGTTCACCGGGGGAGGGACGGAGGCGGGCAACCTGGCCGTGAAGGGCACGGCATGGGTCCTGCGGGACCGCGGCCGCCATGTCCTGCTCCCCGCGCTCGAGCACCATGCGGTCCTCGACTCGGCCGACTGGTTGGGCACCCAGGGTTTCGAGGTGGAGCACATCCCGGTGGACGCCACCGGCCGCGTCGACCCCGACGAGGTCGCGCGTCGTCTGCGGGACGACACGGTCCTCGTCGCGCTGATGCTCGTCAACAACGAGATCGGGACGGTCCAGCCCGTGGCCGAGGTGGCTGCGCTCTGCCGGGAGCACGGGGTCCTCACGTACACGGACGCCGTGCAGGCGCTCGGGAAGATCCCGGTGGACGTCCGGGAGCTCGGGGTGGACCTGGCCGGGTTCTCGGCCCACAAGGTGGGGGGTCCGAAGGGGGTAGGGGCCCTCTACGTCAGGAGAGGGACGAAGCTCGTGCCTGTGCTCCACGGCGGGGGACAGGAGCGGGGGCGACGGTCTGGCACCGAGAACGTGGCGGGGATCGTGGGTTTCGGGGTCGCCGCCGAGACCGTCGTGCGCGACCTGCCGCATCAGGCGCCCCGGTGGATGCAGCTGCGCGACGGGATGTGGGAGCGGCTCTCGGAGTCGATACCCGACATCCGGCGAAACGGGCACCCGACGCACCGCGTGCCCCACAACCTCCACGTCTCGATCCGGAGCGTGGTCGGGGAGGACGTCCTGCTGATGCTGGACGCGGCCGGGATCTGCGCGTCCACCGGCTCGGCGTGCCAGTCGGGTTCGCCCGAGCCCTCCTACGTGCTCGCCGCCTGCGGGGTCGCCCGGGAGTGGGCGGCCGGCGCGCTCCGCTTCACGGTCGGGCGTGACACGACGGAGGCCGATATCGACGCGGTCTGCGCCGAGCTCCCGAAGGCGGTCGAGCGGCTGAGGTCGTTCGCGAGGTCCTGATGGCGCGCCTGATCGCCGCGATGTCCGGCGGCGTGGACTCGGCGGTGGCCGCGGCCCTGGCTCTCCGGGGGGGCCACGAGGTCGTCGGGGTGACGATGAAGCAGTGGGAGCACCCCGACGAGGCCGCGCGCCTCACGAAGGGTTGCTGCACCCTCGACGCGGTGGCCGACGCGCGGCGCGCCGCCGACGTGCTCGGGATCGCGCACTACACGCTCGACTTCCGCGACGATTTCGCGCGCGAGGTCGTGGACCCGTTCGTCGAGGCCTACGCGTCGGGGCGCACCCCGAACCCTTGCGTGCTGTGCAACGAGAAGGTGCGCTTCGGCTCCCTCCTCGCCCGGACCACCGCGCTCGGGTTCGACGGGGTCGTCACCGGCCACTACGCCCGCGTGGCGGGCCACGACGGCACTTACCGGCTGCACCGGGCCTGCGCGTCCGAACGCGACCAGTCCTACGTCCTGTACGCGCTGGGCCAGGACGCCCTGCGCCGCGTCCGTTTCCCGCTCGGGGAGGTCTCGTCGAAGGACGAGGTCAGGGCGCTCGCCCGGGAACTCGGGCTCCCGAACGCCGGGCGGGAGGACTCCGTGGAGGTCTGCTTCGTCCCGGAGGGGACTACCCCCGGCGACCTGGTCGGGGAGCGGCGGCCCGATGCCGTCAGGCCCGGCGAGATCCTCGACGCGGACGGCGCCGTGGTCGGGACCCACCGCGGCCTCGCCCGCTACACGGTCGGCCAGAGGCGGGGGCTGCGCGTGGCGGTGGGAGAGCCGCGGTACGTGGTCGCGATGGACCCGGAGCGCAACGCGCTCGTCGTGGACGGACCCGACCGCTTGTACGCAGCCGGCCTGGAGGCGGAGCGGCCCCGATTCACGGTCTCTCCGCCCCCGGACGGCGCCGAGCTCGAAGCCGTGGTCCGGTACCGGGGGGAGCCGGTCCGGGCCGTGTTCACGTCGACGGCCGCGGGGTTCGGCCTGACGTTCGAGCGGCCGGTCCGAGCGGTGGCCCCGGGCCAGTCCGTCGTCCTGTACTCGGGGGACGAGGTCGTGGGTGGCGGAGTCATCGCCCGCGCGCGCTGAGTTCAGCCGGGGCCGCCTCTTCGTCGGCCTCCTCCTCGTGCTCGGCCTCGGGTCCGCGGCCACCTGGGCGCTGACCGGGCTCCGCGACCCACCGTCCCCCGGACGCCTGCTCTACGTGACCGAGGGCGCGCTCTGGGCACGGGAGCTCGGGTCCGGGCAGACCCGGCGGGTGGCGGCCTGGCCGGCCGGGGCCGGGGGGCCGGTGGCCTCCCAGCGCGAGGTCGCCTTCCACGCGGGCGGCGAGGCCTGGACGACCGACCTCCGCACGGGGGAGACACGAGCCGTGGCGACCGGACGGCCCGTCGCGTTCGCTCCCGGAGGCCGGCTCACCGTGGAGCGCGGGGGTGTCCTGGTCGCGGGCGGCCGGACCCTCCTCCCCGCCGGAGCGACCCTGGCCGACGGCTCCCCGGTCTGGGTGAGCCGGTCGACGATCGCCGTCCGCCTGAGCGGACCAGGGGGCGAACCGGTCACCGCGACCCTGCTGGACGTGGGAGCCGCCCCGCCCTCCGTGGCGCAGGACCTGGGTGACGCGCGGCCGCTCGCCGCCTCCCCGGACGGCGCCCAGCTCCTCCTGCAGAGGGGCTTCCGACTGGAGCTGCATCGGGTCCGCGATCGCCGGTCCGAGCCGATCGGGCCGAACGGCGCGTTCACCCGCGCCGCGGTCAGCCCGTCCGGGGTGCTTGCCGTGGCCGGCACCCTGGCCGACGGACGGGAGGGGATCTTCTCGTTCGGCGCCCCCGAGGAGGTGGTGACGATCGTCCCGGGTGAGGTGGCGGACATGTCCTGGACCGCAGACGGGTCGTCCATCGTCTTCGTCGACCCCGCCGGACGGGTGGCTCGGGTGGGGGCGCGGGAGCCGGGTTCTCCGCGCCGGATCGGCGTGCGCGCGGACCTCGGATGGGTCGCGGTGGTGCCCTGACCGGTCGTACCTCGCGGCTATCCTGAGCCGTGCCCACGCAGGACCAGCGGCCCAGAGGCGAGAAGGCCGAGGAGGCGGAGCTCACCGACGCCCGCAAGCGCGTCGAGGAGCTGCGCGCCCAGATCGAGTACCACTCGTACCGCTACCACGTCCTCGACTCACCCGAGATCTCCGACGCCGAGTACGACCAGCTCATGCGCGAGCTCGAGGGCATCGAGCAGACGCACCCCGAGCTGCTCACGGCCGATTCACCCTCCCAACGTGTGGGGGCTCCCCCGTCGGAGCTGTTCGCTCCGGTCCGCCACTCGTACCGGCTGCTATCGCTGGACAACGCGTTCGACTTCGGGGAGCTGGAGGCCTGGGAGCAGAGGGTCGTCCGAGGGCTCGGACGAACGCCGGAGGCCTACGTGTGCGAGCCGAAGATCGACGGGGTCTCGGTGGCCGTCGTGTACGAGGACGGCCGGTACGTGCGCGGTGCGACGCGGGGAGACGGGACGGTCGGCGAGGACGTGACCGCCAACGTCCGGACCGTCGAGTCGCTCCCCCAGAGGCTGCGTACCGACGACCCCCCGGCCTGGCTCGAGGTGCGCGGCGAGGTCTTCCTCTCGCTCGCCGACTTCGAGCGGATCAACGCCGACCTCGGGGAGCAGGGGAAGAACCTGTTCTCGAACCCGCGCAACGCGGCCGCCGGCACACTGCGCCAGAAGGACCCGCGGATCACCGCCTCTCGCCCTCTCTCCATCTACGTGCACGGGGTCGTGCGCGTCGACGGGGTGGAGCTCGCCTCCTACTCCGAGACGCTCGAATGGCTGCGGTCCATAGGCCTGCGCACCCATCCGGACGCCCAGCGCCTCGGATCGCTGCGGGAGGTCCAGCGGTACTGCGACCGCACCCAGCAGCGACGCCACTCGATGGACCACGAGATCGACGGCGTGGTCGTGAAGGTGGACCGCGCCGACGAGCGGTTCGACCTGGGGGAGACCTCGAAGGCCCCCCGCTGGGCGATCGCGTTCAAGTTCCCCCCCGAGGAGAAGACCACCAAGCTTCTCGACATAAAGCCCTCGATCGGGCGGACCGGCGCGATCACGCCGTTCGCCGTCCTCGAGCCGGTCTTCGTCGGGGGCGTCACCGTCTCCCAGGCCACCCTGCACAACCCGGACATGGTCGCGCTGAAGGACGTCCGGGTAGGGGACACGGTCGTCGTGCGCCGGGCGGGGGACGTCATCCCCGAGGTCGTCGCACCGATCGCGTCGAAGCGCGATGGGTCGGAGCGTCCGTTCCGGATGCCGACCGAGTGTCCTTCGTGCGGGACCGGGCTCGTCCGCAAGGAGGGCGAGGTCGTGACCCGGTGTCCCAACCTCTCCTGTCCGGCGCAGGTCCTCGGACGGATATTCCACTTCGCCTCCCGCTCGGGGATGGACATCGACCACCTCGGGGAGAAGACCATCGCGGCGCTGATCGAGCGAGGGATGCTGTCCGATCCGGCCGACGTGTACTCGCTGACCGCCGACCAGCTGTCCGAGCTCCCGGGGTTCAAGGAGCGATCCGTCCAGAACCTGCTGGGGGCCATAGAACGCGCGAAGGTGCGCCCGTTGGACCACCTGCTCAACGGGCTCGGGATCCTGTACGTGGGGCCCGCCGCCGCGGCCGCCCTGGCCGATCGGTTCGGGTCCGTCGACGCGATCGTGGAGGCCCCCGAGGAGGAGATCGCGGCCGTGGAGGGCATCGGGCCCGTGATCGCGGCCTCGGTCCGGGAGTTCTTCGACCGCGACCAGACGAGGGAGCTGATCCGCAAGCTGCGGGGGTCCGGGGTGAGGCTGCACGAGGAGCGACGGCGCGCCGAGGGGCCCCTCACCGGCAAGACCTTCGTCATCACCGGGACGCTCGAGCAGATGAGCCGGGAGGAGGCCAAGCGCAGGATCGAGGCGGCCGGAGGCAAGGTGACGGGGAGCGTCTCGAAGCGCACCGACTACGTGGTGGTCGGGGACAACCCGGGCTCGAAGGCGGAGAAGGCGGCCGAGCTGGGCCTGGCGACCCTCGACGAACCAGGACTGCTCGACCTGCTCCCCTCCCAGTAGGCTTCTCTCCATGGCTATCTCACGCGAAGAGGTTGAGCACGTCGCCCGGCTCGCGCGGCTCGAGCTGACCGAGGAGGAGAAGGAGCTCTTCGGGGAGCAGCTGTCCGTCGTGCTCGAGCGGGCCCAGCGGATCCAGTCGCTCCCGCTCGACGACGTGCCGCCCACCCAGCACCCGGTCGAGCTGTCCAACGTCCTGCGTCCCGACGTGGTGGTGCCGCCTCCTCCTCCCGACCGGATCCTCGAGAACGCGCCGGAGACCGAGGGCCCGTTCTTCAAGGTCCCGCGGATCCTGGAGGAGGGCGAGTGACGCAGCTGTGGGAGAGGTCGGGCTCCGAGCTCGTTGAGCTGGTCGCCTCAGGAGAGGCCACCGCCGAAGAGGTGGCGCGGGCGGTCCTCGGGCGGATCGAGGAGGCCGAGGGTGGTATCCATGCCTTCCTGTCCCGCACGGGGGAGGCGGCCATCCGTCACGCGCGCCGCACGGACCGGGCCCGCGCGGACGGTGAGCAGCTGCACCCTCTGGCCGGGCTCCCGGTGGCGGTGAAGGACATCATCTGCACCCAGGGGATCCGGACCACGGCCGCCTCGAAGATGCTGGACGGCTACCGCCCCCCGTACGACGCGACCTGCTGGGCTCAGCTGCGCGACGCCCGGATGGTGATGGTCGGCAAGACCAACCTCGACGAGTTCGCGATGGGTTCGTCCACCGAGAACTCGGCCTTCGGTCCGTCGCGGAACC
>DATLFR010000114.1 GCA_035540895.1 Actinomycetota bacterium
CTCTCGGCCCGCCCCCTGCGATCCGCGACCCCGTAGGGGCCCGGGTTTGTCCCTCCCGTCCGGGCGGTAAGGACCGTCCGACGAGGAGGTAGACCATGGACGAGCGCGAGGACCCGAAGACCGAGCAGCACGAGGAGGTCGAGGGGTCGGAGGACCAGGACACCGGCAACGTCGTGAAGCCGGACGGTCCGGAGCTGGCTCAGCGGGACCCGGAGAGCGAGAAGATCGCGCAGAAGGCGCATACGGGCCCGATGGGGGACATGAAGCGCCCCGCCGGCGAGATGCGGTCGAACTTCCAGCGCCGCAAGGGCGGCTAGGGCCGGCGTCCGGCGAGGACCCTGGTGTAGCGCAGCTCCCCCCGGTGGCTGCGCGTCTCCGCGAACCCGGCCCGGGTCATCCACCCCTTCACGGTCCGGACGTCGGAAGGGTGAAGCTCGAACAGGAGCCACCCGCCGGACCGCAGCCACGTGGGAGCCTCTTCGACCACCCGGTCCACCAACCGCAGCCCGTCCGGGGAGTTGTCGGTGAGGCTCATCACCGGCTCGTACGCGCGGATCTCGACCGGGAGCAGCTTCACCTCGTGCCGCGGCACGTAGGGCGGGTGCATCGTGATCAGGTCCACCCTCCCCCCGATAGCCTTCGGTAGCGGGGCGAACAGGTCCCCCCGGTGGAAGGACACGTTCGATAGCCCCAGCTGGCGGGCGTTGATGCGGGCCTGCTTCACCGCGTGGGCCGACAGGTCCGCTCCGTGCACCTCGGCGTGACGGACCGCGTGCGCCACGGCGAGCGCCACGGGGCCGACCCCCGTCGCGAGGTCGACGGCGACCGGCTGACGGCGCCGCGAGAGACGGCGGATGGCAGACGCGGCCAGGAACTCGCTCGTCGCCCGCGGGATGAACGCCTCCCTGCGCACGCCGATCCTGAGGTCGCGGAACTCCATGTAGCCGACGATGTAGGCGAGCGGCTCGCCGGCCGCGCGACGGGAGACGAGCCGGCGGTACCGACGGACATCGCCGGCGCCGACCTCGTCGTCGTCGTCGGGCTCGGCTCCCAGCACGTGCGTCAACAGCTCGATCGCGTGCTCGCGCGGCTCCCCCGACCAGTTGAAGGTCGCCTGCGTGGAGTCGAGGAGCGCGCGCCGGCCCTCGTCGATCAGGTCGGCTGCTCTCATGGCAGGCGATGCTACCGGCTGGGCTCCCGCGGGTGCGCGATCTGGACCGGCGACCGTCAGAACCCGGCGAACGCGCGGGCTATCGAGATGACCGCCGGACCGATGATGACGATCCCCAGCGCCGGGAAGATCCCCAGGAGCAGGGGGACGAGCAGCTTGACCGGGGTCTTCGCGGCCGTCTCGCGGGCGCGCATCCGACGGAGCATCCGCATCTCGCCCGCCTGCGCCTTCAACACTTCCGCGAGCGGGGTCCCGAGTGCGTCCGCCTGCGCGAGCGTGAGCGCGAAGGTCGAGAGCTCGGTTACGTCGGTCCGCTCCCGCAGGTTCGCGAGCGCCTCCCGGCGCGACGCCCCCAGCTGCACCTCCTGGAGGAACCGGTGCAGCTCCTCGCCGAGGGGGCCGGGGAGCTTGCGCGCGACGAGCTCGATGGCGGCCTCCAGGCCGAGGCCCGCTCCCACGGCGATGGCGAGCAGGTCGAGCGTCTCCGGCAGCGCGCGGCGGATCTGCGCCTGCCGCGAATCGGCCCGCCGGGCCATCCACAGGTCGGGAACGAAGAACGCGATGGCGGCGACGAGGGCGCCCCAGGCCACCGACCCGCCGACCGCTCCTCCGGCGACGGCGCCCACGGCGGCGAACGCGAGGAAGGCGACGACGGCGAAGAGCGCCTTGGCGGACAGCACCCCCTCCACCCCCCAGCGGCCCATGCCGGCGAGCATCGCGTTGCGCCGCATCCGCTCCAGCCAGAACGCGGGGGTCACCCGGCGCGCCGCCCCCTGGAGGGTGGCCGCGGCCGGCCCCAGGACCCGCTCGGCGAACGGGCGCGAGAGCTCCGCGCGCCAAGTGTCGGGCGCGTCGTCGAGCAGGGCCTCCAGGGTCTCGTCGCCGACCCGGCCCGCGCTGACCGCGCGGCCGACGCCGACGACCACGGCTCCGAGACCTGCAGCGACGGTCAGAGAGGAGAACAGGACGATCGTGTTCATCTCACACCTCCACCCGGACGATGCGACGCATCCACAGCGAACCGACGACTATCCCCGTCGCGGCCACGACGAGCATCAGCCGTCCCGGCCCCGTCTCGAACAGCGGCGCGATGTAGGAGGCGCGGAAGACCGCGAAGAACGCTCCGACCCCGATCGGCAGCGCGGTCAGCACGCGCGCCGATAGCCGGGCCTCCGCCGACAGAGCCCTCACCTCACCCCGGATCTCCAACCGCTGGCGCATGAACTCGGCCAGGATCCGCAGGGTGTCCGCGAGCCGCCCTCCCGTGGCGTGCTGGATGCGGATCGCTTCGACGGTCCAGTCGAGGTCGCGGGAGCCGGCGCGTGCGGCCATGGCCTCCATCGCCTCCATGAGCGGACGTCCGACCCTCGTCTCGGCGACGACGCGGGCGAACTCGTCGGAGAGCGGAGGGTCGCCCTCTTCGACCACGAGCTCCATCGCGTGCAGGACCGAGGCTCCCGAGTCGAGCGACCCGGCCAGGAGCTGCAGGACGGTCGGGAGCTGGTCGTCGATCCGGCGGATCCGGCGCCGCCCCTTCGCGTGGAGGTACCACACCGACCCGAGCGGGACCCCGGTCGCGACGCAGACCCCGACCAAGGTCGACCCCAGGACGAGGGCGCAGACGAGTCCCCCCGCTGCCGCGGCCGCCGCCGAGACGGCCGCGTACTCGCCGGGACGCAGCGCCCACCCGGCCTGTCCGAGCATCTGGCGGACGCGGTCCCGGTACGCGGTCCGCGACATGGCGCGGTCGGCGACCGCGCCGGCCCGGGCGACCAGCTCGGAGAGGCGCTGCGGGTCCGCGTCGGGCGCGGCCATCTCGATCTCGAGGATCTCCTCGAGGGTCTCGCGGCGGGTCCGGTCGCGCGTGGCGAGCCCGTACGACACGAGGACGATGCCGGCGCAGATCAGCAGGGCGGAGAAGGTGAGGGTCATGGTCATGCCCTCCTCCCCTCGGACCTCAGCAGGGAGCCGCTGCCCCGGAAGAGCTTCGCGGGGAGATCGACCCCGTTCGTCCGCAGCGTCTCGGCGACCCGGGGGCGCAGTCCGGTCGAGACCAGCCGTCCCGTCGACATCGCCGAGCCCCGCCCGCCCGAGGCGAACGCGAACCTGAAGACGTCCTGCATCGTGATCGTGTCCGACTCCATGCCCTGGATCTCGCTGATGTGGGTGATCCGGCGGGAGCCGTCGCCGAAGCGGTCGAGGTGGACGACCACATCGAGCGCCGACGCGATCTGCGAGCGGATCGCCCGGACCGGCAGGTCGTAGCCGGCCATGAGCACCATCGTCTCCAGCCGGGACAGGGCGTCGCGCGGGGTGTTGCAGTGCACCGTGGTCAGCGAGCCCTCGTGTCCGGTGTTCATCGCCTGGAGCATGTCGAGCGCCTCGGCTCCCCGGCACTCGCCGACGATGATGCGGTCGGGCCGCATGCGCAGCGCGTTGCGGACGAGGTCGCGGATCGTCACCGTCCCGGTCCCCTCGACGTTGGGGGGCCGCGACTCGAGGGAGACGACGTGCGGCTGGTGCAGCCTGAGCTCGGCCGAGTCCTCGATCGTGATGATGCGCTCGCCCTCGGGGACGAAGGCGGAGAGCACGTTCAGGGTCGTCGTCTTGCCGGTCCCCGTCCCCCCGGTGACGAGGACGTTGAGCTTCCCCCGCACGCAGGCCTCGAGGAACTCGGTCGCCTCCACCGTCAGCGTCCCGAACGAGATCAGGTCCTTCACCTCGTAGGGCGTCTCCGGGAAGCGGCGGATGGTGAGAGCCGGTCCGTTCACCGCCACCGGCGGGATCACCGCGTTCGCGCGGGACCCGTCCGGGAGCCGGGCATCCACCATCGGCGACGATTCGTCGATGCGACGCCCGGCCGAGGCCACGATGCGCTCGATCACCTGCCGGAACTGTGACTCGTCGATGAACGCCGCGGCGGTCCGCTCGATGCGGCCGGCCCGCTCCACCCAGATCTCGTCGTGGGCGTTGCACATCACCTCGGTGACGGCTGGATCGGCCAGCAGCGGGTCGAGCGGCCCGTACCCCAGCAGGTCGGCCGCCACCTCGGCCACGAAGCGGCTGCGCTGCGACGCCGGGACCCTCACGTCGGCCTTGCGCAGCGCC
Source organism: Actinomycetota bacterium (assembly GCA_035540895.1). Lineage (NCBI taxonomy): Bacteria > Bacillati > Actinomycetota > Actinomycetota bacterium. Next base: position 4,280 of record DATLFR010000114.1, read on the forward strand.
TCGTCGAGGTTCCTGGAGACAACGGTCTTCAGGTCTTCGCCGCTGCGGCCCAGGGTGGACAGCTTCGGGCCGAGGTCCTCGAGCAGCGTGTCGCGGACCCGGCGCTTCATCAGACCCCAGTCGTCCGGGCGGGAGGCGGTCCGGCGCCGGGACCCCTTCGGCCCCTGCGTCTTCGCCTCTGCCCGTTCCACGCGTTCGGACAGTCTCATGACCTGGCTCCTTTCCTCCTGAGCAGCCGCCCCAGCCACCGACGTCGCGGGGCGGGCGCGGGGCTGGCCCAAGGGAGGGTCACTCCCTCGACGGGCGGGACGATGCGGCGGGCTCCCTCCACGAAGCGCTGCGAGATGGCGGCGTCCGGGTCGCTGCGCAGGACCGGTTGGCCCGCGTTGATGGAGCGGGTCACCTCCGGCGCGTAGGGCAGGACGGACGAGAAGTCGTAGATCCGCAGGACCTGCTCGAGGTCGATCCCCGTCCCGGGTTGCTCCTTGTTCAGGACGAGCGACACGTCGGACGTCTCGAGCTTCAACCTGTCCAGGGTCTGCAGGAACACCTTCAGGTTCTTCAGGGAGGGGATGTCCATCGTGGCCAGCACGTGCAGCGACTCGGACCGGTCGAACGCGGCCAGCACGACCTCGTTCAGCGACGGGGGCGTGTCGACCACGATGTGGTCGTACCGGGCCCGGGCGGCTTCGATGACCTCGGTCGCCTCCCGCGGGCCGACGCGCTCGGCCGAGACGGGGTCGGTCGGCGCGCAGAGCACGTCGAACCCCGCCCCGTGGGAGACGATGTGCTCGTCGAGATCGGCCGTGACGTCGCCCCCCTCCACGAGCTCGGCGATCGTCCTGCGCGGCTTGATCCGCAGCGAGACCGAGACCTCGCCGAACTGCAGGTCGAGGTCGAGGAGCAGGACACGTCCGCGCGTGGCCGTCGCCAGGTACGCGGCGAGGTTCACCGCGTAGAACGTCTTGCCGCACCCACCGGAGGCCGATGCGACCGTGTACACGTGCGCGGCCCGCGTCGGGGTCGCCGTCTGCGAGACGGGAGCGTCCCTCAGCTCGCCGGCCACCTCCAGCGCGCGCTGCAACGCGCCCCGGAGCTTGGCCTGGCCGGCCGGCAGGTGGACGACCTCGTTCGCGCCGCACGACGCCACCTGCTCGGGGCTGATCGGTCGACCGTTGGCCGCGAGGAGGACGACCCGCCGCGGGTCGTCGCGGTGGATCCGCGCCAGGCGCCGCAGCCCGGTCGGCGTCGTCTCCTCGGGAGCCGCTACGACGACGTCGGGACCCGACCGAGACGCCACCTCGACCGCGCGCGTCGGACGGGTCACCCGCGTGACGGCCGGCTGGGGCTCGAGCCGGGCGGCGGCCCGGGCGATATCGGCGGTGAAGCCGCCGTACCGGTCCACGACCATGACCTTGCGACGCGGCGAGGTCATCGTCGTCACCCGATCACGCTCTGGGCGGTCGCGCCCGTCGTGGAGGCCGGTCCGTCGCCGGCGTGGACGAGGCCCAGCCACAGCGACGCGTTCTCCTTCGCGAAGATGAGCTGCTCGGCGTCCGCGGGCGTCACCGCCACCGTGATCAGAAGTTCCCCGGACGACTCGGCTCCCGTGCGGGAGGCGACCTCCGACGCAGAGCGGTTCTGGAGCACCTGCACGTTGCTGAGGATCAGCTTCGTGACCGTGGCGGGGCGGACGTCGGCGGCCCCCTTGAACGAGGCGAACACGTTGACGAGGTCGCCCGGCTGCACGAAGCGGGCCACGCCCTGGGGGGCTCCCACGTTGATCGTGACCGCGTTGTGTCCGGGCGGGATACCGAGCCCTCCGGCGGGCGCGTGGTCCGACGCGCCGAAGGCGGCGGTGGTGACGACCTCGCCCGCCGAGATCGCCCGGACTGCCGTGCGTCCCGCGAGCTGATCGCGCGATGTGACCGCCGAGGCCGGTCGGACGTCGGCCGGCACCTCCTTCTCGGCGACGGATGCGTCCTCCCACTTCGCCCCGGCCGGGATGTCCGACGTGGCGACGAACGCGGACACCGCGTCCCTCCCTCCCGTCTGGCCCTGCACCGAGCGCGCGTACGCGAACACGGTGAGCGCGCCGATGAGCGCCGTGACCACACCGGCCGCGATGATGGTCGTCGAGCGGGTCTTCATATCCTCTCCTCTCACTCCTGCCGTCCCCGTGCGGAGACGGTCACCGATGTCTCTTCCGGCAGGATCCCGCGGCCGCCGAATGCGGCGGCCACCGTGTTCGCCACCGAGGCCAAGGGCCCGTAGCTGACCCCGTGGGTGACCGTGACCGTTATCGCCTCGCCCGGGAGCGCCCCCGCCGGCTCGGGGTCGACGGTCACGGAGTCGAGCTCCAAGGGCGAGGCCGCCTCCCGGACGAAGTCCTGCACCTCGGTCGTGGTCGGTCGCCGGGTCAGGCCGACGGACGACTGCCGGGGGTGCGTGTCGACCCGGGTCGCGTACCGGATACCGGCCGAGGCCGCCCGCGACATGGACATGTACCGCCACCCGGCCTCGAGGGAGGGGACGGCCACGGTCAGCACGAGGAGCAGGATCGGCACGACCCAGGCGAGCTCGACGGCCGAGGCTCCGTCCTCGCGGCGCAGCTCCGTCAGCACGGTCACTCCCTCCTCGCTCTCGCGCTGACCGACAGGACGAGGTCGCCCTCGTGGTGAGGGCCCGTCCCCTCGCCTCCGGACCCGGTCGCCCCCAGGGCGTTGAGGACGCGCCCGAACGGGTTGGGGAACGGGCAGTCGAGCTCGAGCGTGAGCGGGTCGTTGGCCCCCGTCTCGCCGGACACGCTCGTGGTGCACGCATCCGCGGAGAAGAACGGGGTGCGCGCCTCGATCCTCTGCGCCACCTCGGCATCCGTGGGGTAGACGCCGTGGACCGGATCGGTCGGGATGGAGGCGAAACGCGCTCCCACGTTGGCGGCGTGGTTGAGGGACAGGAAGGCAGCGGTCGTGAGTAGCGCGTAGACGATCCCGAGGACGAGCAGCAGCAGGACCGGGAGGGCGACGGCCATCTCGACCATCTCGGCTCCCGCCTCTTCGTCGCGGATCCGGTGGACGGTCATGGCGTCACCGCACGAGGGTGGCTCGGAAGACGCCGTAGGCGTTGGCGGCGGAGACGGTGGCCGCCCGGTACTCGCCGTCGGAGGTGCGCCTCATCACGACGAGGGCGGCGTCGACGATGGGGACCTGGGTCGCCGCCACCGGGTTCATCAGCGCGTCGACCGTGACCCCGATCAGCAAGAAGGCCTCCCCGGCCAGCGAACCCGGGTCGTTCGGGTCCGGTTCAGGGATCGCCGTCCGGTCGGAGGCCTTGCGGGCGGCGGTCACCGCGGCCTCGGCGATCTCGAGCGCGGTCGGAGCGGGTCCGTTCGGCGGGTCGTAGATGTCGCGCAGGTCCTGGCGTGGGTTGGCCAGCAGGTTGCGGCACGGGAGCCCGTACGTCCCCATCAGGGTGTTGAGGCGCGCGTCGGCGTCGTCCAGGGCCGCGATCAGCTTCTGCTGGGAGGTCCGCAGTGCCAGGTTGAGGTTGACGGGCTCGGTGATCACGTCGACGGGGTCGGCCAGCCCGGCGTCGATGCGAAGCCTCTGCGACGGGACGATCGGCACGACCACCGCGTTCTTGAACCGCCGGTACGCGGTCGCGGTCGTGTGCATCGTCCCGCCGCTGGTGTTCGTGATGAGCGGGAGCAGGGGCGGTGCGATCCAGGAGCGGACGTCCACGCGCATCCGCGGCGTGAAGGCGGCCGGGAGCACCGCGTCCAGGTCGATGCGGACGACCGAGTCGACCGCCCTCTGGACGTCGGAGACCGTCGGATCCAGCACCCCTCCGAGGAGACCGGGGGTGGGGGGGAGCAGGTTGGCCGCGCCCACGCGGGTGACGAGCTGGTTCGCGCAGTCCACCGGGGTGGTCGCGAACGGGTTCGGCTCGATCGCCGGGTGGACCCGCTCGTCGGCGCAGACGGTCGGCTGGGTCTGGGTGGGCGGCTCGAGCAGGTCGGGGTCGCCGAGCGCGGAGACGAGCACGGCCGACCCCTCCCCGAGGGCGCCGGACCCGACCGCGCAGGCCACGGAGCGGGGGTCGGG
>DATLFR010000115.1 GCA_035540895.1 Actinomycetota bacterium
GGGCACCACCCTGCCGGTCATTATCCCCACCGCTCTTACGGGCCTCGTCGCCTACGCCAGGGGCGGGTTCGTGGACGCGCGGATCGCCGTGCCCGCCGCCCTGGGGGGGGCCGGGTTCGCCGTCGTGGGCGCGCTGGCCACCTCGCGAGTGCGGGGCGAGCTGCTGCTGATCGCCACCGCCGCACTGATCCTGTTCCTCTCGGTGCGCATGCTCCGGGAGAGGACGGGCGTCTCCCAAGCGACCGCCCGCGGAGGCACGGCGCTCTACCTGGGGGTCGGCGCCGTGTCCGGGTTCGTGTCCGGGCTGCTGGGACTGGGCGGTGGGGTCGTCCTCGTCCCGGTCTTCACGGGGTTGCTGCGGCTCCCGATCAAGGTCGCGCTCGGCACGTCGTTGGCGGTGATCGCGGCGCAGGCCGTCCCGGGGACGATCGTCCACGAGCGGCTGGGCAACATCGACTGGGCGATCGCTCTCGGGCTGACCGTCGGCGTCATACCGGGTGCCCGGATCGGCTCGAGGCTGGCCGTGCGCGCATCGGACAGGCGTCTGCGCTTGGCGGTCGGGGTCGCCATGGGGCTGATGGCGGTCCTGTTCGGGGGGTCGGAGATCGTTGCCCTGATGACCTGACCCGCCCGGCCACAGCGTAGAGTACGCGGGGGCGCCGGACGCCCCGGGGCACACGATGCGGACCTACCACGACCCCCCTCTCCACGCCCGTCGGCTGGGCCGCGGCGCGACCGCGCTGGTGGTCCTGGCGATGCTGGCGACGGGTCCCGCCGGGTGGGCGCAGGGGTCCGACCTGGTCTCGCTGCAGGTGGCGGTGCGCCCCTGGTTCGGCCCTGGGACGCCGCTGCACGTGACGGCGACCGTCACCAACCCGAGCGGCAGCGAGCTGCGCGACCTCCGGGTGACCGTCTCCGTGCACCGCCGGGTCCGCAGCCGCAGCGACCTGCACCGCGCGCTCGACCGGGGGCCGGTGGGGACCCCACTGGAGGCGTCGAGCCACCGCGTGGACGAGCTCGGCGCGGGCGAGGCCACGACCGTCGAGATCACCGAGGACCTCGCCGCCCGGGGAGGGTTCTATGCGGCGCCGGACGGGGTCTACCCCCTCGTGGTCACCCTCGGAAAGGCGGGTGAGGATGTCCTACGGCAGGCGCGGACGGCGGTCGCCCTCGTATCCGAGCCGCCGCCGACGCCGCTGAGGTCGCTCCTCGTGCTGCGGGTCACTCCTCTGCCGCTGACGCACCCGGCGGACCCCGACGACCGCCGCTCGCTCCAGCGGCTCGAGGGCGTCCACGAGCGGCTCTCCCGGCTGACAGCAGCCGGGCCGGTGGCCGCATCCGTCTCACCCGTGCTGCTCACCGAGCTGGAGATGCTGCGGGAGCGGGCACCGGACCTGACCGACGACGTGATCCAGCGTCTCCGGGAGCTCGCGGGCGAGGAGCTCCTGCGGACGCCGTTCACCAACGTGCGGCTCCCGCAGGTCCCGGACATCGGATCGACCGTCCAGCAGGAGCTGCTGGACGGTGCGGCCGCATCCTCACGTGTCCTCGGGCAGGAACCGACCGGACCCGTCCTCCCCCCGGACCTGGCCGTGGACCCGGCGAGCCTGGAGGCCCTGCGCAGGATGGGCGTGCCCGCGGTCGTGGTGGACCCGAGCCAGGTGTCCGGGGGATCGACGCTCACCCGGGCGAACCCGATCTCGCTCCAGGGCGTGACCGCGGTCCCGGCGGACGCCACCATCACCGATCGCGCCTCGCGCGCCCGGACCGCCCTCGACGTCGGCCACGTGATGGCCGAGACGGCCATGGTGTTCTTCGAGAGTCCGGGTCGGCCGCGCACCTTGGCGCTCGTCCTCGACGCACTGGGCCCCCGTACCCCGGAGCTCGTCGAGGCCGTGCGCGCGGCTCCATGGCTGAGACCGATCGGGCCCGAAGAGCTGGGTCCGCCGGAGGCAGGCCAGCCGGCCCCGGCGACCGCGGAGACGGCCCCACCCGCCGCGTACCTCCAAGCGCTCGGGCGGGCCCGGTCCGCGGTCTCCGCGTTCGAGTCGTTCACGATGCCCGACCACCCGGACCGCCGGCGGATGCGCCTATGGC
>DATLFR010000116.1 GCA_035540895.1 Actinomycetota bacterium
ACCTCACACCGCGCGTGATGCAGGACATGGGCGAGGACCGCGGTGGGATCGTGGTGTCGCCGCGGGGGCGGGGGACCTCGACCTGGTACGTCGGCCGCGGACACGCCGACTTCCTCGAGGTGTGGGACGACGTCTTCGCCAACGTCGCCGTCGACCCGGACCGCGTCTACGTGTCCGGACACTCGATGGGCGGGTTCGGGTCCTACCTGCTCTCGATCCTGTACCCGGACCGCTTCGCCGCCGCGCTCCCGGTCGCCGGACCCGTCACCCAGGGAGCCTGGACCGGCGCCGACGTTCCCGGCTGCGACGGACTCCGCAGCGGCGACTACAGCCCGTGCTACATCGCCACCAACGGCAGCGACCCCCGCGTGCAGCACACGCGCCGCCTGCTCGAGAACCTGCGCAACGTGCCGATCGGGATCTTCCACGGCGCGGCCGACGAGCTGGTCCCTGTCTCCGGGGTCACCCGACAGGTCGAGCGCCTGGCCGAGCTCGGCTACCGCCACCGTTACTACCTGTTCCCGACGTACGAGCACTACACCCACCCCGTCGCCGACCAGTGGGCGGAGGGGGTCCGGTACATGGACTCGTTCCGGCGCGACCGCAACCCAGGGGTCGTGAGCTACATCCGGGACATGCCGTTCGAGCGCACGGTCGAGATCGGACCCAACGTCCGGGCCAACCAGGACATCGGGCTGAACTTCGACTTCGACCGGGCGTACTGGATGTCGGAGCTGACCCCCGCCGACCCCGTCAACGGCGTCGCGAGGTTCTGGGGCCGGACGCACGCCATGTTCCCGAAGGACCTCCTCAACGCACCGGTCCCCGAGGCGGGCGGACCGGCCAGCCTGGGTCAGACCGGTCCATACACGATGAGCGGCATCCGGTGGGAGTCCCTCCCCAGGGAGCTGAGCCAGGAGCCCGAGAACGCGTTCGTCTCACAGACGTGGGGAGCCTCGGCGGTTCGCCTGGACACCACCCGGATGGGCCTCGACACCAACTCGAAGATGACCGGCTTCATCTACACCGACCGGCCGCTGGAGATCCGGCTCGACGGAGCTTGGACAGAGGTGCCCGAGGTGACCTGGTCGTCGATCCCCGTGGGCGTTGAGTTGCGGCCAGACGGCGTCGTGGTGCTGCGCGTCAGCGGCACGACCACGGTGCAGCTGGGCTAGCTGCCGTCTGTGTCCTCGGCCTCCAGGTCGAGGGCCAGGGAGTTGATGCAGTAGCGCTGGCCCGTGGGGGCCGGTCCGTCGTCGAAGACGTGTCCCAGGTGGGAGCCGCACCGCCGGCACTTCACCTCGGTCCGGACCATCCCGTGGCTCCTGTCGGGCACCAGCTCGACATGCTCACGGTTCAACGGCTCCGTGAAGCTGGGCCACCCCGAGCCGGAGTCGAACTTCGTGTCCGAAGCGAACAGCTGCTGGCCGCACGCGCCGCACCGATAGACGCCGGGCGTCTTCTCGTTCCAGTACCGGCCGGTGAACGCGCGCTCCGTCCCGCCGCGCCGGAGGACCTCGTAGCGGTCCGGGGGGAGCTGCTCCCTCCACTCCTCTTCGCTCTTCATCTCAGCTCCTCGTTCGTCACTGGGCTCCCTCCAGGACGGAGAGGACCTCCCTGACCAGATCGTTGGGATGCACGCCCTTCTCCAGGTAGGCCGACGCTCCACGTTCGATGGCGATCGCGCCCAACCTCTTCTCCTCGAACCCGGACAGGACTATCACCTTCGACCCGGGCGACGCGGACAGGATCTGGGGCAAGGCCTCCAACCCGTCCATCTTCGGCATGGACAGATCGAGCAGGACTATGTCCGGCTCGTGCCGACCGGCCTCGTCGATCGCCTGGAGGCCGTCCCCCGCCTCACCGACGACCTCGAACCGGCCGCTCATCGAGAGGACCTCGGTCAGCAGGAACCGGATCTCGTTGACGTCATCGACTACGAGCGCGGTGTACGTCCGCTCCGCCTGGCCCTCTTCAGCCATCCCGTTCCTCTCCCGGCTCCCGGTCGGCGCCGCACTTGCGTCCGAGGGCTATACCCGGGGACGCGGCCACCATTGCCTCACGACGTGCGCGGCGACCGCCACCCGGTCCGCATGCCGTACAGCAGGCAACCACATCTTCCTACGGCGCTCCATCCGGGCGGAGCACGGAAGCGGCCGCGCATCTGATGTTCCGGCATCACCCGCGGTGGTAGGGGGGGATCCCCCCAAGGGTTAGTCGTCGGGGTCGACCACGTAACCAGGGGTGGCCCGATGTCGTCACCCCGTCCCCTATCGGGCGTAGCCGCCACCTCGTGCTCGCCCGGCACGCCGACACGTGTCCTCCCCTGACCAGCGTCGCCCCCCGTCCGTCGACGCCTCCTGCACGCAGGTGGAACCGACCGAGAGGGAGAGCACGAGATGCGTAGCAGGAGGATCCTGGCAGTCACGACGATCGCGATCGTCGCGTTCATGTTCACGGCCGGCGCGGCGTCGGCGCAGGAGATAGACAGCGGTGCCGAAGGACGGCAGTCGTCGCTCGTCAACAACCACCGAGCGTCGGTGGGATCGCCGCAGCTGAGCGTCCACGGAGGACTGCTGGACATCGCCCGCCGTCACTCGGCGCGCATGGCCGCGGACGGCACGATCTACCACAACGGCAACCTGCAGCGCGAGGTGGCCGCGGCCGTCCCGAACTGGAGGGCGATCGGCGAGAACGTGGGCACCGGGACGAGCGCGGACCACGTCCACGAGCTCTTCCTGCGGTCGCCGAAGCACCGCGAGAACGTGGAGAACCGGGAGTGGAACATCATGGCCATCGGCGCGGTCCGCAGCGCGGACGGCATGTACTACTT
>DATLFR010000117.1 GCA_035540895.1 Actinomycetota bacterium
CAGCGCGAGACCGACCGCCGTGCCGATGGCGAACGCGACGAGGCCCGCCTCGGGTCCGAACGCGCCGCCCGTCCACAGCTGCGGGCCGTCCACCTCGGCCACCAGAAGCGACCTCGTCCGTTGTCCGGAGACCGGGAGCCCCGCGACCGGCCCCTGGACGAGGTTCCAGGACCAGTGGATGCCGATCGGGAGCCAGAGCGACCGCGTGACCATGTACGCGCCGCCGAGGAGGATCCCCGCCTCGACGGCGATCGCCACCGACGACCACCACGTGGCGGACGGGTTGCCCGCGTGCAGGAACCCGAACACGAGGCTCGACACGACCAGCGCCGCGCCCGATCCCCACCGTCGCTCGACCGCGCGGAACATCACCCCGCGCGCCACCACCTCCTCCTGGACGGAGACGAGGGCGAAGAACACGATCGAGGCGGCCAGGGTCCACGGCTCGACGTCGGTGCGCAGGACCCGGTACCACCCGGCGGCCACATGGACGGCGACGACGAGGCCCATGAGCGCCGCGCCCAGCGCGAAGCCGGCGGCCGTCTCGCGGACGGCGCCGGCGCGACCCAGCCCCACGTCGGCCGGGACCCGGCCCCTACGAGCGGCGAAGCTCAGGTAGGCCAGTACGACCGCGGTGGTCGCGACCGCGTACCCGGGGAGAAGCCCGCCCAACGTCCCCGCCCCGTAGACGAGCGCGAGGGCGGCCACGACCTTGACCGGGAGCCAGGCGCGGGGGAGCCCGGCCCAGCGGGCGTGGAGGCGGACGAGGTCCATCACCCGGTCTTACCCGATGGCCGGACCCGCCGCCCGGCTTGTGCGTCGGGAGGCGGGTGCGGCACCGTGTACCGCCATGAGGACACCCAGCGCTTCGTACTCCGTCTCCCTGCGCGTCGAGCTCAGCCACACGCCCGGGACCCTGGGCCGGGTGACGACGGCGATCGGGGAGGCGGGGGGCAACATCTCCGGCATCGACATCGTCGAGGTGCACGGCCCGACGATCGTGCGCGACATCACGGTCTTCGCCACCGACGACGTGCACGTGTCGGCCATCCGCGACGCGGTGGAGTCGCTGGACGGGGTGCATGTCGTGTCCGCGCGTGACCGGACGTTCCAGATGCACGAGGGAGGCAAGATCGAGGTCGTCTCGCGTGTCCACGTGTCCACGCGGGAGGACCTCTCGATGGCGTACACCCCCGGCGTCGCGCGCGTGTGCCGAGCCATCGAGCGGGACCCGTCCGACGTCTTCAAGTTCACGATCAAGTCGAACACGGTCGCGATCGTGACGGACGGGACGGCGGTGTTGGGGCTCGGCGATATCGGCCCCGAGGCCTCGTTGCCGGTGATGGAGGGCAAGGCGCTGCTCTTCAAGGAGTTCGCCGGCGTCGACGGGTTCCCGATATGCCTCTCGACCACCGACCCCGACGAGATCGTCGAGACCGTCGAGCGGATCGCGCCCGTCTTCGGTGGCGTCAACCTCGAGGACATCGCCGCCCCCGCCTGCTTCGAGATCGAGGAGCGGCTGCAGGCATCGCTCGACATCCCCGTCTTCCACGACGACCAGCACGGGACGGCCGTCGTCGTCCTGGCCGCGCTCCGCAACGCGTTGAAGGTCGTGGACAAGCGGATGGAGGATCTCAAGGTCGTCATCGCCGGGGTCGGGGCGGCCGGGGTCGCGATAACGAAGATCCTGCTGCACGCCGGGGTCCCCAACGTGATCGGCGTCGACCGCAAGGGAGCGATATTCGAGGGACGCGAGGACCTCAACGCCGCGAAGCAATGGGTCGCGGAGAACACGAACCCCGAGAACCGCCAGGGGGCGATCCACGAGGTCCTGCCGGGGGCGGACGTGTTCGTGGGCGTGTCCGGGCCGGGGCTCCTGGTCCGCGACGACCTGCGCGTGATGAACACCGACCCGATCGTGTTCGCCCTGTCCAACCCCGACCCGGAGATCGCCCCGGAGGCCTGCGAGGGGCTCGCGTCCGTCATCGCCACGGGGCGCAGCGACTACCCGAACCAGATCAACAACGTCCTGTGCTTCCCCGGGATCTTCCGGGGGGCCCTCGACGCGGGAGCGACGACGATCACCGAGTCGATGAAGCTCGCCGCGGCCGAGGCGATAGCTAGCGCCGTCCCTGCGGACGAGCTCGGGCCGTCCTACATCGTGCCCAGCGTGTTCAACCGGCGGGTGTCCGAGCTGGTCGCCCACCGCGTGGCCGAGGCCGCCCGCGCCGACGGCGTGGTCCGGGCCTGAAGCCCCGGCGCTAACCCCATCAGGCTCTTCCCCTGGGATCCCCCTGACCTCTTCATCCTCGCCCGACTGCCTGACGCTTGACTTGTCAGGCACCTTGCGTAGAATCATCAATGTGATTGCAGGTTTCTACCAGAAGGAGGGCCGCCATGCGTGACGCGCAGGTGCAGATACTGCAGATGTTCGCGAACGGGCTGGTGACGGCCGAGCAGGCCGAGCGCCTCATGGACGCGCTCGACGCCCCCCGGGCGCTGCGACAGGACCCGGCGCGGGCCGGCAAGCGCGTCCCGGTGCGGGATGACCGGACCGAGGTGGCCTGAGGTGCGCGACGAGCGCACGGTGATCCTCGAGATGGTCGCCTCCGGGCGGATCACCGTGGACCAGGCGACCGAGCTGCTCGAGACCGTCGAGCCGGACCGCGACACGCGATCGGCCGCCGGAGCCGACGACGACGAGGAGGAGCTATGAAGGAGAGGACCGACGTCCTGCGGATGCTCTCGCAGGGCTTGATAACCCCGGAGCAGGCCGAAGAGCTGCTCGACGCGATCGACCCGCCACAGCGCCACCCC
>DATLFR010000118.1 GCA_035540895.1 Actinomycetota bacterium
GCCTCTTGGGGGCTCCCGCGCGGCGGGCGACCACCAGGTAGACGACCGGGACGACGACCAGCCCGACCAGGTTGGTGCGGGTCAGGCTCGTGACCACGGCGGCGACCCCGGCCGCCCCGAGGACGAGCCGCAGGAGACGCCGCTCCGGCATCGCGAGGGCGACCCCGACCCCCAGGAGCCCCAGCATCCCGAAGTGGAACGGGCCCGGGAGCACCGAGACCGCGCGCGTGACCCCCCCGATCTCGCCCGTGTAGCGGTCGGCACGCGCGGCCGCTCGCACGGCCATCCCGATCGCGGTGGGCTGCAGGAAGTCGAAGACGCCGAAGACGAGCACGGGGAGCATGAGCCATGCCACGACCCTGACCACGCGGAGCAGCTCCTCCCGGTCGATCTGCCAGACGTACCCGGCGACCAGCGCGATGGCCGGCAGGAACGACTTGCGGGCACCTATCGCCCACATCCCCAGCCCGGGGGTGTTGGGGTTCCAGGCCTGCAGGACGACGAGGATGGCCAGGAGGTAGACCGCGAAGAGGGCACCCCGGTAGCGCGTGCCGGTGAGGAGATCCGGTCCGCGGTGCACGACGTGCGCGGCGACGACGCCGAGGAAGGCCACCTCCGCGAGCAGGATCAGCGCCGGCACCTCGAAGGCGCGCCCCAGGCCGAGGTAGGCGCTCGCGAAGAGGGCCAGCGCCGGTCCGGCCCCCCGCCAGGGCGACTGCCGCTGCCCGGCGGAGGTCGTCTCCCTGTCCTGCGCCGTCTTCATGGCACCCATCGTTGCATCACGTCCCGGCGACGCGGGTCATGGGGTCGGGAGCGGCCTCGGGCCGGTCTCCGACCGACCGGGCCGGCGACCTCCAGCCGATCCACTGCACCAGCGCCGAGGTGAGGTAGGCGCCGAGCGAGGCGAGGGCCGCCCCCACCGCCCCGATCGCCGTGACCAGCGAGGGCACGGCGACGACCGTGACCACGGCAGCGGCGGCCACCGCCCGCAGGTGCTGCGCCTGCCGGTGGGTGCCGGCCAGCCCCGCTCCCGCGATCTTCGTGAAGGCGACGACCGGGATGGTGAGCGCGAGCACCCGCAGGACCTGCGCACCCGCCACGAACTCCTCGCCGTACAGGAGCCGGAGGAGGACGGGAGCCGTCGCGAACACGAGCAGCCCGGCCGCCGCCGTCCCGGCCACGGCCAGGGCGAGCGAACGGTGCACGAGCGCTCGTGACGCCGGTTCCGGACGCCGGGCGATCTCGGGGAGGAGCACGGTGGCCATCGAAGCGGCGGGGAGGAAGAGCCCCTCGGTGATGCTCACCGAGGCCGCGTACAGCCCCAGGGTCTCCCGGGGCAGGAGGGCGGCGAGCACGACCTGGTCGAGCCGGTAGTTCACCATCTGCAGGACCAGGGCCGGCCCGACCAGGACGGCGTAGCGCAGCGCGACGATGTGTTCCCGGAGGCTCGGTCGCCCCGTCGCCAGCGATCGGGCGTTCAGCAGGAGCGAGGCGGCGGCGGCACCCAGCCAACCCAGGAAGATCAGCGCCTCCACGTCGCCCAGGGCGGGCCGCCCGGGGAGAGCCAGGAAGGCGGCGACGACGAGAACGAGCGGGAGCAATCCCGAGCCTGCGCGGACGGCGGCGTACGAGCGGTACCTGCGTTCGACCGGGAGGAGCTCGCCGAGCAGGATCGTGACGAGCTGGAGGGGGATGGCCACCAGGACGAGAGCCGGACGCTCTACCCCGCCGATCACCGGCAGCCGCTCCCCCACCGATGCGCCGACGACCGCGAGGACGACCCCCACCGTCCCCGCCGTGAGCACGCTGTTCCACGCGAAGGTGCCGACGCGGTCCGGGTGCTTCGCTCCCCAATAGGCGTGGGCGGTGGGGAGTCCGAACCCGAGCACGGTGCTCGCGAGCATCGGCACCAGGACGAAGACGGCCAGCTCGCCGCGTCCTTCGGGGCCGTAGGCCCGGGCCACGACGAGGGCCAGCGTGAAGTTGGACGCCGAGGCGAGAAGGTTGCCGCCGAAGACGGTGGCAGAGGCTCGGGCGACCTGCCGCAGCCTCATGGGAGCTCAGTACGCGCCGCGGCCCCGGATCACGGCGGGGATCGTGCGGACCAGGATGTAGAGGTCCATCACGATGCTCCAGTTCTGGATGTAGATCAGGTCGAGGCGGACGAGCTCGGAGAACGGGAGCTCGCTGCGGCCGCTCACCTGCCACATGCCGGTGACCCCCGGCCGCACGGTCAGCCTGCGGGCCAGGGCGCGGTCCTGACCCTCCACCTCGTAGTCGGAGGCCGGCAGCGGACGAGGCCCGACCAGGCTCATGTCCCCCTTCAGGACGTTGACCAGCTGGGGGAGCTCGTCGAAGGAGGTGCGGCGTAGCCACCGTCCCACCCGGGTGACGCGGGGGTCCTGACGGATCTTGAACAGGGCGCCGTCCGTCTCGTTCTCCGCTGCGAGCTCGGGCCGCAGATCCTCCGCGCCTTCGACCATCGTCCGGAACTTGAGGAGCTCGAACTCGTGCCCGCTGCGTCCCTTGCGCCGCTGGCGGAACAGGACAGGGCCGGGCGAGTCGAGCCGCACGGCGAGCGCGACGAGGGCGAGCATGGGGACGAGCAGGACCAGGAGCGCGGAGGCCAGGAGGACGTCGAGGAGCCGCTTCATCACCCGCTGGTAGACGCGCAGGCTGGGGACCTCGAGCGCGAGCGCGGGCATCGCGCCCACCGGGAGGACGTGCACGTTCTGGACGAGCATGTACTCGAGCTCGGGGATGAGCAGGACCGTCACCGGCTGGTCGGCCACCGACGCGGTCGCGCCTCTCACCTCGTCGGTGGTGAGGTCGGCGCCGACCAGGATCACGGCCGATGCCCGTTCCCGTTCGACCACCCCCGGGAGCCCGTCCAGCTCGACCTGGGGGAGGTCCGACCAGGCGAACCCGCAGGTGGCGACCATGGCGATGCCCATCTCGGGCTGCGACCCGATCTGGTCGGCGAGCGCCTTCGCCTCTCTCCCTCCGACCAGGACGGCCCGCGTGAACCCCCACCCCCGGCGCCTGGCCGCCGTCACGCCCGCCCTCAGGGCGCGGCGACCCATCCCGGCCGCGAGGATGGACAGGACCGTGCCCGAGACGAGCCAGATCCGGCTGGGGGGCTCCTTCAGGGCGAACCCGACCAGCAGGAGCCCGGCCGCGCCGCCGAGGCCGCCGGTGACCAGCCTCCTCGCCTCCTCGAGGCCGGAGGCGCACCTCAGCGGGTTGTACAGCCGGGCGGCGGCGAACGCCCCCACCCAGACCACGACCCCGAGGGCGATGGGGGCGACCAGGAACCGGGTCTCGGGTCCCACCGGGTCGATCTCGGAGACGCCGAACCGGGCGACGGCGGCCACGGTCAGCCCGAGCCCCACCATGGCAGCGTCCAGAGCCACCGCGGCCGCGCGCCAAGGGGTGTACCAGGTCGGTCTCATGTCGGACGCATGTTCTCCGAGGTCAAGGCGATTCTAGCCCCGGGTGCCCGAGAGCCACGTCGCGGAACGCACGTTCGCTCTGGAAAGCACCCCCGACGGCACCTCGCCCCTGCCCCGTTTCAACCTCCGAAGCAACAGGGGCTATCAGTGAAAGGGGATGAGGGCATTGGCGATGGCAACTGCGCCCAGAGAGGCCGTGTACGGCAGAGCGCCAACCGCCCAGGGGTTCGAGCGGAGCTTCTGGACCAAGCGGAAGAAGTCGGCCACCAGTCTTCTCGCGACGCTGGCGATGCTCGCCGGGATCGCGATCGCGTACAAGCTCTTCGACCAGACCGTCCCGAACAACGTCGTCCGGGACGCGTCGAACTTCGACTTCCTCATCGAGCGCAACGACCCTCGGTTCGATGAGTCGGGCACGTGGGTGACGGCGACCTCCACCGGTTCCGCGCCGATCTTCCGCACCTTCGGCACGGCGGACGAGTACCAGTCGGCCTCGATCTACCCGGGCGACACGCGTCAGGTGAACGTGCGCATCTCGAACACGCACGTCACCCCGTCGCGCGACGCGAGCTTCCAGGTCTACATCCAGAACATCGAGGTGCACGACCGGACGAACCCGGGAGCGCCTTCGGGCACCTGCCCGACGACGGGACCGACCGCCGCGTCGTCACCGTGCACGGTCTCGGCGTCCGACCCCCGATGGGCGAGGTTCGTGAGCTGGTTCACCTTCGCGGTGGACAAGGAGCGCATCTACAACTCGGCTCCGCTCGGTGGGGACCTCGGCTACGACCCGCGGGGGCCGCAGTACGCACAGGCTTGCTCGAGCGGTGTCCGCGAGGTCACCCGCAACAGCCCGTGCGAGCTCGGCCTGATCCGGGCGAAGGGCTCGACCTCGGAACTGGACGACAAGCCGACCGACGTGAGGCTCTACCGCTTCAAGCTCACGGAGGCGGACGACGGCACGGACCAGTCGGGCTTCAAGGGATGGGCGATCAAGTTCGACCTCGTCTTCTCGGCCCGGGTCCCGGCGGTGCCGGAGGACGTCACGCCGATCGGGCAGCGTTAGAACTCAGCAGCAGTTAGCTCTAAAGGACGGGCCCCCGAGGGGGCCCGTCCTGCATGTCCGGGGCTTGCCTTCCTCCCCCGGGGGCCGATACTGGACCCGTGAACGCGCAGGATTGGGCGCCGCGCGCCCTCGAGAGGATCCAGGACCACACCGCCCCGGTGGCCGTGGTCGGCTGCGGGTACGTCGGGCTCTCGGTCGCGATGGGGCTCGCTCGGGCCGGGTTCCCCGTCTTGGGGGTGGAACCGGCTCCCAAGCGGCTGGCCGCCTTCCAGCGGGGTGAGAACGCCGTCCCCGACGTCGAGGTGGCTGAGGTCGAGCTCGACGCCCTGCGGGAGGCCGGACGCATGCGCTTCACCGAGGCGGTCACGGAGGACGCCGACGTGTACATCATCTGCGTCCCCACCCCCCTGCGCGACGGCTCCCCGGACCTGTCCCACATCGAGGACGCGGGGGCCGCGGTCGCGCAGCGCCTCAAGCGGGGGGACATGGTGATCCTGGAGTCCACCACCTACCCGGGCACCACCGAGGAGCTCCTGCGTCCGATCCTCGAGCGCCTGTCCGGGCTCGCCGCCGGCCAGGACTTCGCCCTCGGCAACTCGCCGGAGCGGATCGACCCCGGCAACCGGACCTGGCACATGCAGAACACCCCGAAGGTGGTCGGCGGGCTCACCGAGACCTGCACGAAGCTCGCCGCCAGCCTCTACCAGCAGATGTGCGACACGGTCGTCCCCGTCTCGAGCCCGCGGGCCGCGGAGATCACGAAGCTTCTGGAGAACAGCTACCGGGAGGTCAACATCGCGCTCGTCAACGAGCTCGCGATGGTCTGCCACGACTTCGCGATCGACCCCTGGGAGGTCATCTCGGCGGCGTCCACCAAGCCGTTCGGGTTCACCCCGTTCCGCCCCGGCCCGGGGGTCGGCGGGCACTGCATCGGCACGGATTCGCAGTACCTGGCCTGGCGCACGAAGGGGACGGCCGGACGCCAGTTCAGGCTCCTCGAGACCTCCCACGACGTGAACCAGCGCATGCCCGCCTTCGTCGCCCAACGCACGGCCGAGATCCTCAACGAGCACGGCAAGGCGGTGCGGGGGGCGGCGGTCCTGATCCTGGGGATGGCGTACAAGGGTGGGACGAGCGACACCCGCGAGAGCCCGTCCATCCGGGTGGCCGAGCGGCTGATCCCGGCGGGAGCCAAGATCGCCTACCACGACCCCCACGTGCCGGAGATCACCCTGGACGGGGAGGTCCACCGGTCGGTCGAGCTGTCCCCGGGGTTCGTGTCCTGGGCCGACCTCGTCCTGATCCTCACCGACCACCCGGAGGTGGACTACGACCGGGTCGTGCACGACGCCCGCTGCATCTACGACATGCGCGGCGTGACGATCCCCATCGCCGTCCCCGAGGGACACCGGGTCTACCGGGTGTAGCCCCGCCGCACAGGCCTCTGTGCGGATTTGTACGCAGACCCGGGGAGCCCGTCGCGGCTACCTTTCCCTCGATGGCGCTGAGGGGCGCCCGCCCGAGGGAGGTCGCGCATGCGCAGGTTAGGTCTATCTCTGCTGGTCCTGCTGTTGTCGGGGGTGTCCTGGGCGTCGCCCGCCTCCTCGGCTGAGCCGACCCAGCACGTCGTCCAGGCGGGAGCGATCCACCCGACGGATCCCGTCGCCCCGTACGAGTTCACCCGCTACTACCCGGAGCGGCTGAAGGTGCACCGGGGCGACACCGTCCGGTTCGACCTCGTGGGATTCCACACGGTCACCTTCTTCGGGCCCGAGGGACGGGCGCCGTTCGTACGCCCGGACGAGGCTCCCGGGTCGTTCGTGACCGACGAGCGGTGGGCTCTCAGCACCTGCGGCCGTGACTCGGCGCCGGCCTGCGTCCTCACGGGCGACGACAGGTTCCTGTCGTCGGGGGTGCCGTTCGTCCTCGAGGACGGCCCGTTCCGGCTCGGCATCGATGCCCCCACCGGCGTCTACAGGTTCAACTGCACGGTGCACCCGTCCATGGAGGGACAGCTCGAGGTGGTCGACGATGCCGTCCCGCTCCCTTCGGCCGCGTCGATCGCCTCACAACGCGCCGAGGAGATCGCTCAGGACGCCGCGGCGGCCGACGCGTTCGTCGAGCGCCAGGAGCCGCGGTCCGACACGGTCGCCGGACGGCGGGTCTGGCAGGTCAACGTCGGCGGGTCGACCCCCGACAACCACGTGGCCATCCTGTCCTACCTCGGGCTGCCCGACGTGGTCGAGCCGGACGACGCCGTGCACTTCGCGCCCCCGCCCGGGGTCGTGGACGAGGTCCACACCGTGACCTTCCCCGGGCAGGCGGTCGGCGGGTTCACGCCTGTGCCGACCGGGCTCGGCGGCTTCGGGTTCTACGCGCAGTGCGACCTCGACTCCCGTACCTCGGGCCTCTCGGGGATCCCCGGACCCTGGTACGCGGTCACCCCGACGAAGTGCCCGGTCAACGTGGAGCTCGGACTCGGGCCCTGGATGATCGACGCGACCCGGGCGCCGGGAGACGAGGTGCGCCCCGGGACGTACCACGACTCGGCGATGCTCGTCCCCCAGGACGCTCCGGACGAGATCCGCGAGCTGCCCCGCGGCTCGGGACGTCGGTTCGCGTCCTCGTTCGACGCCGTCTTCCCGGTGGCCGGCGAGTACACGTTCGCCTGCAACGTGCACCCGGACTTCATGAAAGGTGCCGTGAGGGTGGGTTGATGCGTCCCTGGGTCGCCGCGGTCGTGGGTGTGCTCGCGCTCTGCGCGAGCGCACCCGTGACCGCGGCGACCCCCACCCCGGCGGAGGTGGCGATACGCAACTCCCGCTACGAACCGGCCGACCTCCGCGTCGAACGCGGCGGGATCGTCCGGTTCAGCGCCTTCGAGTCCTCCCACACCGCGACCGCCACCGACCGCAGCTTCGACCTCCCCGGAGGCCGCACGTTCGATATCGGCGAGAGCGCCGAGTGGAAGGCTCCCGACGCCGACCTGGTCGTCAACTACCGCTGCTCCATCCACAGCTTCATGCGTGGACGCATCGTCGTGGGAGACCC
>DATLFR010000119.1 GCA_035540895.1 Actinomycetota bacterium
GTTCTGTACCGACTTGCGGTGAGAGGCCCTCGACAGAGAGACGACCGCCGGGACGCTTCGGGGGTCCGATCCCGCCAGCACCAGTCCGGCCGACTCGATGGCGACGTCGGTCCCGGCGCCGATCGCTATGCCGACGTCGGCCCTCGCGAGGGCGGGAGCGTCGTTGACCCCGTCACCGATCATGGCCACCGACCGACCTCGGTGTTGGAGCTCGGCGACCTTGGCCGCCTTGTCCTGAGGCAGCACCTCGGCGAGGACCTCGTCGATCCCAAGGTCACGCGCCACCGCTTCCGCCACCTGAGCCGCATCCCCCGTGATCAGCACGACGCGACGGCCGAGCCTCTGGAGGCTCCGGACGGCCTCCCCCGCCTCCGGCCGGACCTCGTCCTCGAGCGCGACCGCGCCCGCGACCGTCGTCCCGTCGACGAGGTAGAGGATCGAGGCCCCCCGGGCGCGGTAGGTGTCCGCCCATCTGTTCAGCTCCTCGGGTTCCTCCGTCCCGCGTTCGGCGAGCAGGCGCGGCCCGCCCACCCCGAGGCGCCGGCCGTCGACCTCTGCCTCGACGCCGCGGCCAGGCAGCGAACGGAACGACGTCACCGCCGGGACGTGGAGGCCTCGCTCCCGGGCCGCGCGGACGATGGCCCGCCCGAGTGGGTGTTCGCTCTGAGCCTCGGCCGCGGCAGCCAGGGCGAGCAGCTCCTCCTCGGTCCACGGGTCCGACGCCGCGAGACCGACGACGGCGTGCTCCCCCCTCGTCAGGGTCCCGGTCTTGTCGAACAGGAACGTGTCGACCGTGCGGCTGCGCTCTAGCGAGAGCCGGTCCCGGACGAGTATCCCCGCGCGAGCCGCGATCGCGCTGGACAGGGAGGTGACGAGAGGCGTAGCCAGTCCGAGCGCGTGCGGGCACGAGATCACGAGGACCGTCACGAGGCGCATCACCGCTTCGTAGGGAGACCCCAGGGCCGACCAGACGACGAAGGTGGCGACCCCGGCCCCCGTGGCCACGTAGAACAGCACCGCCGCCGCTCGGTCGGCGAGGACCTGCGCGCGCGAGCGGGAGCTCTGCGCCTGCTCGACGAGTCGTCTTATGCCCGCGAGGGCCGTGTCCTCCCCGATGGCGCTCACGCGCAGCTTGAGCGACGAATCGGTGGATACGGTCCCGGCGACGACTCGTTGACCGGGTCCACGGGCGACGGGCCGGGACTCCCCGGTGATCATCGACTCGTCGAGTTCCGCCTCCCCCTCGGCGATCTCCCCGTCGGCAGGGACGCGCCCGCCCGCTCGCACGAGCACCACGTGTCCGGGGCGTAGCGCGGACGCCGGGACCGTTCGAACGGACCCGTCGTCCTCGACCAGATCCGCCTCGTCGGGGAGGAGCTCGGCGAGGGCGGACAGGGCGTCTCGCGCCTGGCCGAGAGCCCGCATCTCCAGCCAGTGTCCGAGGAGCATGATCGTCACCAGAGCGGCCAGCTCCCACCAGAAGTCGACGTGCAGCAGGCCGAGGGAGGTGGCCATCGAAGCCGTGAACGCGACCGATATCGCCATCGAGATGAGCAGCATCATCCCGGGCCGCCGAGACCTCAGCTCGTGCCACCCGCCCTCGAGGAACGGCCAACCTCCCCACAGGAAGATGACGGTCCCGAGGACGGGGCCGACCAGTCCGAGGCCCGGGAAGGCCAGGCGGTAACCGAACCAGTCCATGATCATCGGGCTGGTCACGATCACGGGGAGGCTGAGCGCCAAGCTGACCCAGAAGCGGCGGCGGAACGCCGCGGCGTGGTGCCCGCCGTGGTCCGCCGCTCCTGCGTGGGATCCGTGGGACCCGTGGGAGCCGCCGCCCTCCCCATCGTCGTGGGACGCGTGGCTCCCATGGGGGTCGTGGTGGAGCGGCTGCCTCTCGAACCGGTCGTCCAACCTCTGCATGTCTTCCTCCCTGTCTCGGGAGGCAGCATACCCCCGGGGGGTATGCTCGTCAAGCCCCACTTGCCGGTGTGCAGGCGGGAAGGCATCCTGCATTGGCTGAGGAGGTACGGGATGGCTCTGTGCGGCAACTGCGGTCAGCAGCTCGACCAGGAGGACACTCGGTGTCCCAACTGCGGGAGGCCGGTCGGGCGTGCGTCGCCTTCGGGAGAACCCGCGCGGAGCACAGACGGGACGGCGATCGCGGCGCTCGTCTTCGGGGTCCTCGGCGTCCCGGGGTGCTTCGTCTTCTCGATCCTCGCGATCGTGCTCGGCAACCAGGCGCAGGCCCGGATCGCCGCGAACCCCGGGATCGGGGGGGAGGGCCTGGCGCGGGCCGGGTCCATCCTGGGATGGGTCGGACTCGCGCTCGCGGGCGCGTGGATCCTGTTCGCGCTCGTCGGCGCGGTGGGGTTCCTACCCTTCATCCTGTAGCGTGACCGCTTCCTCCCAGGACGCGGCCCACGCTTCCTCCGGAACCTCGGACGCGAGGCAGGTCTCCGAGGCCACGCGGGCGTAGGTCGTCCCGCCCCCGGCGACCCGCTCCACCACGTCGCGGATCGCGAAGCACTCCGTCGCCCCCCGTGCCGCGAGCACGATCTCGTTCGGGCCGACGACGTGGATCGATACCTCGCCCGGCCCGGCGCTCGGGCCCTCGAGGAACGTCAAGGCCGGCTCCATCATCCGCATCGTGTCGAGCGTCACGCTCTCGTACGTCTCCTCGTCGGTGAAGATCGTCTTGGCGGAGGTGAGCCCGTTGCGGAGGCTCGACTGTGCCTCGCGGTCGGCGGCGGCTCCCCATACCAGAGGCGCCCTCCGCGCCTCTCGCTCCTCGAGGAACCCGACCGCGGACCAGGCCAGCACGATCCCCCACGCGATCCCCAACACACCCAGCACGACCCCGGCGACCGCCGCTCTGCGTCCGCCCATCGTCGGATCGCGCCGGACCGTGCGGAGCGCGCGCGCCCCCGTGGCGACCGCTACGACGCTCCCGACGAGGGGACAAGCGACGAACCCGGCGATCGCGGTGGCGAGGGACACCGTGGCCAGCGGCTCCCGACGCCCGCGGCCCTCACGGTGCCAGACCCGCTCGCCGCAGTTCGGACAGGCGAGCGCACGCGCGTCGACCTCGTTCCCGCACCGTGTGCAGTTGGGCATCTCCGCCTCCCAGGCGCCGAAGTATCGGCCGTGCCGTCGGACCCGGTCAAGGGGGCCCACCCGAGCCGGACGGCCGCGCGGCGAGGGGGCCCAGCGTGGGCTGGGCCCCCTCTCGAGTGGCGGGAGACTAGCTGCAGCCGGACGTCGAGCCGCAGGACTCGCAGGCGAAGCACGAGCCGGACGGCCGCATCCTGATCCCGCAGTTGTTGCAGAACGGGGCGTCCACGGCGGGCCGGGTGACGGTCTCGGCGGAGGACCGCGGCGCGGCCAGCGGCCCGTCCGCCTCGCCTGTCGCCGTCTTCTCGATCACGGGCGTGTTCATCCCGTTCGTGATCTCCGTCCGCTCCGCCACCGACCTGATCCCGAGCGCCTCGCGCTTGTCCCTCGGCAGGTACTCGAGCGCGAGGCGCCGGAAGATGAAGTCCATGAGCGAGGTGGCGAACCGGATGTCCTCGTCGTCGGTGATCCCACGCGGCTCAAAGGTCATGTTCATGAACTTCTCGACGTAAGCCTCGAGCGGGACCCCGTACTGCAGGCCCATCGAGATCGATATCGAGAAGGCGTCCATCACGCCCGCGAGCGTGGAGCCCTGCTTCGCCACCTTTATGAAGAGCTCGCCCGGCTGACCGGTCTCGGGGTAGAGGCCGACGATCACGTACCCGTCGCAGTCGGCGACCCGGAAGGAGAAGGTCTCCGCGGGACGCTTCTTCGGGAGACGTCTCCGGACGGGCTGCGGGTCGACCGGCTCGACCGACAGGACACCGTCCACCTTCTCCTTCTTCTCCGCGGACAGCGGCTGGTCGGCCTTGCAGTTGTCGCGGTAGATGGCCAGGGCCTTGAGCCCGAGCCGCCATCCCTCGACGTAGACGTGCTCGACCTCGTCGACGGAGGCCTCCTCCGGCATGTTGATGGTCTTGGAGATGGCCCCGCTGAGGAACGGCTGAACCGCGGCCATCATCCGGACGTGCCCCATGTAGCCGATCAGGTTGTCCGAGGTGAAGGAGCACGCGAACACGGGGTAGTGCTCGGGCTTGACGGCTGGAGCACCCACCACGGTGTTGTTCTGGTCGATGTACTCGACGATCGCCTCGATCTGCTCGTCGTTGTATCCGAGCCGTCGCAAGGCGCGGGGGACGGTCTGGTTCACGATGGACATCGTCCCGCCACCGACCATCTTCTTGACCTTCTTGAGGGCCAGGTCGGGCTCAACCCCCGTGGTGTCGCAGTCCATCATGAACCCGATGGTCCCCGTAGGAGCCAGCACGGAGACCTGTGAGTTCTCGACCCCGTGCTCCTCGGCCTCCTGGAGGGCGTGAGACCAGACCTCGTTCGCGCGGTCGACCACGCGCCGGAGCTGGTCGTCCCGGGCCGTGGGAGCCCCGGCTCCCACGATCTCCTCGTGGAACGTGCCGATGCGCCGATCCAGCTCCTCGTCCCCGGACGCCGGCGGGGCGGTCAGGGCCCGGGAGAACGCGGCGTGCTTCGCGAGCACCCTGAGCGTGGCCTGCCGGTTCTCCGGGTGCGAGAAGCCGGGGAGCGAGTCGTGGCCCGGGTACGGCCCGACCGCCTTGGCGAACTCGGCCGAGGCTCGGTACGCAGCCGCCTGCATGAGCGATGTCACCGCAGCCGCCCAAGCGCGACCCTCGTCGGAGTCGTAGGGGACGCCGATGGCCATCAGCAGAGCACCGAGGTTGGCGTATCCGATGCCGAGCTGACGGAACCCCCGAGCGTTGCGCGCGATAGCGTCCGTCGGGTAGTCCGCGGCCACGGCCAGGACGGCCTGCCCAAGCAGCACGATGAAGACCGCGTGTTCGAACGCCTCCACGTCGAAGCTGCCGTCGTCCCGGAGGAACCTGAGCAGGTTCAGGGAGGCGAGGTTGCAGGGCGAGTTGTCGAGGTGCATGTACTCCGAGCACGGGTTGCTGGCGGTGATCGGACCCGCCGCTGGAGCCGTGTGCCAGTCGTTGATCGTGTCGTGGTACTGGATCCCCGGGTCGGCGCACTCCCAGGCGGCCTGCGCCACCTGCTTCATGACGTCTCGCGCCATGTAGCGGTGGATGACGTCGCCCGATGTGACCCCCCGCAGCTCGTACTGCGTGTCCTGGACGTAGGCGTCCATGAAGACGTCGGTCACCCTGACCGAGTTGTTCGCGTTCTGGTACTGGATCGAGTACGCGTCGACGCCCGAGTCGACCGACATGTCGAACCCGGCTTGCTTCAGGGCGCGGGCCTTGCGCTCCTCCACCGCCTTGCACCAGATGAACCCGGGAGCCTTGTCCCGCATCTCGAGGATGTCGGGATGGTCGATGTTCATCACGACCATCTTCGCGGCCCGTCGGGTCGCGCCCCCGCTCTTTATGGTTCCGGCCGCCGCGTCCGCCCCCCGCATGAACGACACGGGCCCGGACGAGTACCCCCCGACCGCGAGCTGCTCGTAGGAGGACCGCAGGTTCGAGACGTTGAGCCCGGACCCCGACCCCCCCTTGAAGATGAACATCTCGTCGCGGTACCACTCCGCGATCGAGTCCATGGAGTCGTCGACGTGCAGGATGAAGCAGGCACTCGCCTGCTGGGCCCGACCCTCGACCCCGATGTTGAACCACACGGGCGAGTTGAACGACGCCTTCTGCGTCACGAGGATGTGGGTCAGCTCGTCGGCGTACGCCTTCGCGTCGAGGTCGGACGCGAACCTCCCCTGGTCGGTCCCCCACCTGACGATCGAGTTCACGACCCGGTCGATGATCTGCTTCAGCGACCACTCCCGCTGCGGCGTGTTCTGCTGGCCGCGGAAGTACTTCTCGGCGACGATGTTCGTCGCGTTGAGCGACCACGACGAGGGGAACTCGACGTCGGACTGCTCGAAGGCGACGACCCCGCCGCGGGAGACGATCGAGGCGGTGCGCCGCTCCCAGGTGATCTCGTCATAGGGGTGGACGTCGGCCCTCGTGAACCTCCGGGTTATCGTCAGGCCCTCCGCCCGCGTATCCACGACCGAGGCCTTCCTCCCGCTCCCGCTACCGTTGCCGTTCGTCCGACCGCCGGCCATCCAGCCCTCCTCGTTTCCCGCTCTCGCCGTGGACCTCAAGTCCTATCTGTCGCCACCGACACGCCTCTTGGGCGGGCTGGCCTTGACCAACGCACGTATCTCCCGTTCGAACGCCTCCACGTCCTGGAAACCCTTGTAGACGGACGCGAACCGCAGGTACGCCACCTCGTCGAGCTCCCTCAGCCGCGTGAGCGTCTCCATCCCGACCCGCTCGCTCGTGATCTCGGCTCCCAGCGCCCGCAGGGCCTCCTCGACCCCGTCGGTGACCGCGAGCATCTGCTCATCGGTCACGGGGCGGTTCTTGCAGGCCTTCGTGATGCCGCTGATGACCTTCGCCCGGTCGAACGGCTCCCGGGAGCCATCGCGCTTCACGAGGACCATGGGCACCTCCTCGGCCCTCTCGAACGTGGTGAACCGGCGCCTGCAGCTCGTGCACTGACGACGCCTCCGGACCGCGGTGCCTCCCTCCGCCTCCCGGGAGTCGACGACCCTCGAGTCGTCGAACCGGCAGTACGGACAGCGCATGAGAGCCTCCTGGACACAACATCTAGTAGGTAGGCGACTGGGTGTCGCCCATATATTGTGTCACATCATTGTGATCCCCGCCGCGCCTGTCAAGGGTTAAGAGATGACGTGGGGCCCCGCAGGTGCCCACGAGGCCGGACCCGCCGGGCCGCGGTGACGACTGATCTGGCCCGCAGCGGGGATATGGGGGACATGCTCAACCGTGGACATCGGCGCCTCATAGTGGCGTGCGCCGTGATCGCCGCTTCGGCCATAGCCGCGATCCTGGTCCTGGGTCCCGGCCGGGGGTCTCGTCAGGATCTGGGCGAGATCCGCGACGGCATCGCCCAGCAGATCGAGATCACGTCACGTCAGGTGGAGATCACCGAGGAGCAGCGACGGATCGCCCTTCGTCAGTTGGAGATCGCCGAGGCTCAACTCGGCCTCACCCAGGAGTCGGTCGAGATCCAGCGGGAGCTCCGGCAGTCGATCCAGCTCCAGCGGGAGCTGCTGGAGGTCGCCCGGCAGACCCTGGAGCAGGTACGGGAGATCAACAGGAAGACACCCCCCGCGCCTCGGGCATCGCCAGTCATCTGACGCGCGGACAGGCCTCGGACTGAACGGCTCGTCCCGCGGCGCGACCGTCCGCCGGCACCCAGATGTGCTGCCCCGGCTGGATCGACGCGTCGCGGAGCCCGTTCGTCCGGGCGATCCGGTGCATCTCGGCCCTCACATCCGACCCGGAGCCCGACGCGAGCTCCCAGAGGGTGTCGCCCGCCGCGACCTGCACGCATCGCCACTCCTGCTCGTGCGGTCGGGTGGCGGCCGCCCCGGCCGCCCCGACGAACCCCAGGATGACGAGTCCGACCACCATCCCCACCAGCTTGCCCAGCGGCGTCAGCTTCATCTCCAAACCCCTCCCGTCTGCGAACCCGTGTTCGTATCGGAACCTGTGTTCGTCATGGTAGGGGACGCCACCGACAGGGATGGGCGTCCCCCCCGCGGCCTAGACTGGCGGAGCCTTCCCCGACGCCCGACCCTCGAAGGAGCGGACCCATGCGTCGGACCCTCGTCCTCATCTCGTTGCTGCTCGCCTGCACGCCGGCAGGCGCGACCGGGAACCCTGTTCTGCGGGAGGGAGCCGCTCACTCCGTCCCGCTCCATGGCTCGCTCATCCGGCCCTATGACGCGCCGACGAACCCGTATGCCCCGGGGCATCGGGGGGTCGACGTCGCGGCGCCGGCGGGGAGCCCGGTCCGCGCCTCCGCCCCCGGCGTCGTGTCCTTCGCCGGGAACGTGGCGGGGAACCTGTCGGTGACCGTCGACCACGGCGACGGCGTCCGGACGACCTACTCGTACCTCTCCACGATCGCGGCCGCGGCTGGTCGAGCCGTGGACCGCGGCGACGTGGTCGGCGCGACCGGCTCCGGACATCCAGGCTCGGGTCTGGGCCCCCACGTGCACCTCGCGGCCCGGCGCGACGGCCTCTACTTCGACCCGCTCATGCTCTACGTGGGGTCCTCCCATGCCGACCTGGTCTCGATCGTGAGGTGAGGGGTTGCCGGCAGCGTCCGGCCGGGCGATGATGACGGCCCCGGCCGCGCGCTCGATCGTCCAGGAAGGGGTCGCTGTGTCAGACGAGGTCGACGTCTACTCCGCTCCGGGGTTGCCGTCGTCGCCGGAGGGTGGGACCCTCACCGACCGCTACCTACCGCTGGTCCGGAAGATCGCCACCCGTTTCGAGGGTCGGGGTGAGCCCCTCGAGGACCTCGTCCAGGTCGGGTGCGTGGGTCTGCTGAAGGCGGTCGAGGGGTTCGACGGGTCCCGCGGGGTGGCGTTCGAGAACTACGCGGTGGTGACGGTGATCGGCGAGATCAAGCACCACTTCCGGCAGATGCGGTGGAGCCTCCAGGTGCCGCGGCGGCTCCAGGAGGCCGGGCATCGGATCCGGGAGGTGCGCGGCGTCCTCGCCCAGGACCTCGGACGCG
>DATLFR010000120.1 GCA_035540895.1 Actinomycetota bacterium
GGGGCGGAGCCACCCGCTGCCGCGCGGGGGGCGGGGCGTCGTCGAACTCGTCGAACGGTCCGAACACCTGCGCGGCCACCTCGGCCAGGGGGGTCGATCCCGAATCGACCTCGGGGACGATCGGCGCGTCGCCGAACGCGATGTCCAGCGGGTACCCCTTCAGGGAGACGCGCGGGGGCGGCTTGTCCAGGACGACGATGTCGGCGACGCGGGCGCAGCCCGACGACCCCAGGATCAGGACGGCGAGGAGAGAGAGGCTACGCGGCGACCGCATCGTGTGCCTCCTTGCGTTCGCGGCGAGTCGGCGGACGGGCCTCGGCGGCGTAAGGCTCGATCAGCGACTGACGCGAGACCGCCGCCAGGAGCCTGATCGAGAGCGGCTGGGGCTGCGACGCCCTCTTGCGCAGGGACCGGGCCAGCTCCTCTCCGGCGATGGCGTCGTCGAGGGAGACCGTGTCTCGCATGTCGCCGTAGACGGCACGGGTCACCAGCCACGCGAGCTCCAGGTGCTCGGCGTCGTCGACGAAGGCGTCGAGGAACCCGAGCGGGGTCATGGACGGGCTCCCGATCCCTATATCGGTGCAGAGGTCGCGGAACTCCGCGTAGGCCACCTCGAGCCGGGCCACGGGTCCGCGCTCGAACGCCCACGCGCGCCGCCGCCTGCGACGCAGCCACTTCCACACCGCGGGGTAGACGAGCCAGATGAGTCCGGCGAGCGCCAGCCACGGGATCAGCAGGGTCACGATGTGGCGCACCTGGTCGTAGAAGAAACCGCGCTCGGGGATCCGCAGCGGGATGAAGACCTGGACGGCCACCTGGTCGGACGGCAGCACCTTCGGGTCCTGCTTCGTCGGGTTATCCGAGTCGAGGTTGGCCTTCGCCTTGAGAGGCGCTCCGATCAGGGGGAACCACTTGTAGGTGGGGAAGTAGACCTCGAGCCACGACGCCCCGTGGCGCGGCCGCACCTCCAGGACGTTCTCGCCGATCGGCTCCCCCCCGTCGTACCCGTACCCGATGCGGGCGGGCACGCCCGCCCACCTCGCCAGCAGGGCCTGCGCGGCGACGATCTCGAAGGGCGACCCCTCCTTCGAGCCGAAGAGCATGTCCTCCACCTTGGCTGGGGGCACGGGGACGGGGGTGCCGGGTCCGGCCGCGGTGACCGTCTCGAGCAGTCTCTTGCGCAGGAACTCGAGCGTGTCCCACTTGGTCTCCTTCGGGGCCTCCGCGAGCAGCGAACGGATCCCGGGGGGCGGGTCGGGCACGTCCAGGAACCGCTCGGCGGCCTTCGGGAGCTGGAAGGTGACCGAGCGCAGCTTCTCCTCGGTGGGGAGCTGCGCGCCGCCCACCGAGTAGGTCAGGCCCTCGCCGATCTGACCCTCGGCGAGCCGGATCGCACCGGTCCGCGGGTCGTAGGAGAGCTTCGGTCCGGTGGCCACGATCGACACGACCGCCGGGAGCCCGGGCAGGACCGCTCCGCCGAGCCCCTTCACGAGGAAGTCGGCGCGCGTGGAGGCGCCCAGCTCCCGGTCCACGACCCCGTCCGCCGGTACACGCTCGAGCTGGCTCTCGGCGTACGGCGGGAGGCGCCACTCCTGTCCGTCGTAGACGTCGAGCAGACCGACGCGCCACGGTCCGGTCGAGCGGGAGCGGACCTCGAACAGGACCCGGTCCTCGACCTCGGACAGCGGGACGGCCTTCGGCCGCTGGGCGTCGCGGACCGGGTCGTACAGGGGAGGCGGGAAGAGCAGTCCGGACCGGGCGAGCACGACGATGACGATCACGATCACGCCGATCAGCGGGACCACCCGGGCCATCCGGCGCAGCTCGTAGCCGAGTCCGGGAGCCTGCGACCCCTCGCCTCCTGCGACGATCGACTGCAGGCTGGACAGCAGCATCAGTCCGACGAGGAACAGGATCAGGACCGCCACCCCCACACCCAGCTTGGCGCTCGCGGGCACGGAGATGGCCGCCATCACGATGAGAGGGAGCGGCGCCAGCAGGCCGAGCGCGGGACGCCGGAGCTCGATGCCGACCCACCCCGCGGTGAACCCGATCGTGGCCATCATCCAGCCGACGATCGCCCGCCACCCGGGCAGGAACTCGGCCGGCGGCCGCATGACGCTGCGTGCGCGGCTCGACTCCTTCAGCACGTCAGCGAGGTCGATCACGTTTCCGAGCCCGCTGGTCGCAACGAGCAGCAGTCCGGTGCCGACTATCCCGAACAGGATCGTGAGGTTCACGACGAGTGCACTCTTGCGGCGGGAGGCCTGAGCGGCGACGACTATCCCAGCCACTCCGGCCAGGATGGGATGGATCTTCCCGGGGGGCCCGGTGAAGAGCGTCCCGACGACCGCCCCGGCCGCCACGACCGTGGTCCCGACCACGAGACCGACCCGGCCCGGCGGCAGCGGCGGCTCGGTCTCCCACTCCTCGGTCTCGGGGGGTGCCTCCTTCTCGACCCCCTCGAGCGCATCGGCGTCGATATCGCCCACGACCGGCTCGTGCTCCAGGGTCTCCAGCCGCTCCTCGGTCAGGCTCACATCCGCCTCCCGACCCGGACCTCGTGCGTCAGCGCAGCCGCCACGTCGTCACCCAGACCCACCGGCGTCACCTGGGCTCCCAGCGCGGCCGCCTGGGAGAGCGAGTGAGCGTCCTCCTCGTTCCAGACGACGCCGATCACGGTGACCGAGACCCCCTTGTCGATAAGGAGCTTGAGGAGGGCAGCGTCGGTCGGGTGCAGCTTCGGGGTTATGAGCACGGTGTGAGCGTCGCGCCGTGGGTCGTTCACGAGGCGCCGCAGGACGGTGGCCAGCGGCTCCCGGTCCGTCGTGACCCGCGACATCACGTCGAGGTACTGCGTCGAGCGCTCGCCTCCTCGCATGGCCCGGGTGAGGGGGCCCGCGTTGGCCTCGCACCTCACCTCGTACCCCTCGACCAGGTGACGGACCCCGAGCGACGCGCACGCTTCGACGGCGTACTCGAACGACTCGGAGACGTCTCCCTCGCGGCTGTGGGAGCCGCGGTCCGTGTCGAGGATCAGCGTGATGTGGTCGGTGATCCCCTGCTCGGCCTCCGACACCATGAGCGTCTGGGTGCGGGCGGACGCCCGCCACACGATGCGCCGCAGGTCGTCGCCCGGACGGTACTCGCGCATCCCGTAGAACTCCATCCCGGACGGCCACGGCTTCGATACCGGCGGACGCAGGGGCGGGTCCTCGTACAGACGGGTCAGCGGGCGGTCCGAGACGCGGGAGACCCTCGGGTGGACGAGTAGCTCGAACGGCTCGGCGAGCACGGTCCTGCGTTGGGAGACGCCTATCGGGTCCTGCGTGATCGCGACGAGGGGTCCGATCGTGTAGACGCCCCGGCGGGCGCAGTTGAGCGAGTAGCTGTACTCGAACGTCTGCCCGGCCGAAACGCGGGAGACGGGGACGCGCAGCGCCGTACCCAGCCTCTCGGGGATGTGCTCCTCCAGCTGGAAGGAGGACAGCCCCCGCTCCGCGGTGATGGTGATCCGCACCTCGAGCCGGTCGCCCTTCTGGACCCTCGGGAACAACCCGGTCCTGTCCGCCGTGATGCGCAGCTTCCGGGGCGCCAGGAAGGTGGCGGTGAGCACGACGGCGACCGTGCCGTACGCGAGGACGTACAGCGTGGTCCCGGCGGCGATCCGCGCGGCGATCCACGGGATGACGGACGCGACGAGCGCCACCTGTCCGACCGTGGTGAGGCCGAGCCGGTCCCACGCGTGCACGGCGCGCCGCCGCACGGCCGCGACCTGTGACGCGTCGCGGACACGGTCGAGCGCCTCGCGTAACCCGCGGGTGCGGTGGCGGAGGTCGGTGCGCGCCAGCATCCTGCGTCCGTCCTCGCCCTAACCGGCCGTGGCCTTGCTCCTCGAGGGCGGCTTCACGGCGGTCCGGACGCGCTCGACCACGGCCTCGACCGTCTCCCCTCGGATGAGGAAGTCCGGGTGGACCACCACGCGGTGGTTCAGGACGGGCGCGAGCACGGCCAGGACGTCGTCGGGGTACACGTCCTCCCGGCCGTCGGAGGCCGCGAGCACGCGGGAGGCCCGAACCAGGGCGATGGAGGCCCGCGGCGAGGCCCCCAGGGCCAGGGCCGGCTCGGCCCTGGTCGCCCCCACGAGGTCGACGATGTAGCGGCCCACCTCGGGCGAGATCTCGATATCGGCCGCGTAGTCGATCATCTGCTGCACCGTCTGCACGTCGGCGACCGCGCCCAGCGACTCGATCGCGAGCTGCTTCGAGTTGGCCAGCACGACGTCGAGCTCGGCCTCGGGCTGCATGTACCCCATCGAGAGCCGGAAGAGGAACCGGTCGAGCTGCGCCTCGGGCAGCGGGAACGTCCCCGCCTGCTCCACCGGGTTCTGCGTGGCGAGCACCAGGAAGGGGCGGGGCAGGTTGTAGGTCACGCCGTCGGCGGATACGCGTCGCTCCGCCATCGCCTCCAGGAGCGCGGACTGCGTCTTCGGGGTGGCCCGGTTGATCTCGTCGGCCAGCAGGACGTTCGCGAAGACCGGTCCCGGCTGGAACTCGAACTTCATCTCCCGCTGGTTGTAGATGGACGACCCGGTGATGTCACCCGGGAGCATGTCCGGCGTGCACTGGATGCGGCCCAGGGAAGCGTTCATGGACTGCGCGATCGAACGCGCCAGGACCGTCTTCCCCGTCCCTGGGACGTCCTCGAACAGCACGTGCCCCTCGGCGAGGATGGCGACGAGGGCGAGCCGGACGACGTCGCCCTTCCCTCTGACCACCGACTCGACGTTATCGGCCAGCTCGTCGAACAGGATCTTGAACTCCTTGGGCCCCAGCGCCTTCCGCCCCCTGGACCCGTTCGTACTCTCCGCCTTGCGCTTGCGCGGGGCGGACCGCGTCCTGATCGTGCTCATGCCCCCTCGCCTTTCCGTCTCATGGCCTGTCTCGCTGCTCGCACGCGCCGCCCGACCGGGTGCTGCGGGCCGCTCAGCTGCTCCTGCAGGAGGATCGTCGTCTCACCGACATGGCGCCGGACCACCTCGGCCGCGACATCCGCGTCGCCGTCCTTGATCGCCTTCACGATCTCGCGGTGCTCCGCGTCCGAACGTGTGCGGCGGTCCTCAGGGACCTCCATCACGTCGAACGCGGCCGCGACCTGGGCCCGGCACAGCATCGTCACCGACTCGATCAGCTTCAGCCCGGTCGCCCGCGCCAGGAGGAGGTGGAACTCGTTGTCGCGGCCCCGGTACCCCTCGACGTCGTAGGGTTCGCAGGCCTCCATCTGGGCCAGGAGGTCCTCCGCCGCCCGGGTGTGCTCGGCGGACATCCCACGTTCGGCGACCAGCCGGACCACCCCCGGCTCGAGGATCTCCCTCAGGACGGCCATCTGAAGGATCGTGTCCCGGTGCTCCCAAGCCCTCACGAGTCGGGTGTCGAGGTTCTCGGGCTCGTGCTCGGCGACCCAGGTCCCTCCTCGGCCGGGACGGACGATCACCCGCCCCTGCGCCTCGAGGATCTTCAGCGCCTGCAGGACGGCGGGGCGGCTCACACCTACCTCGTCGGCGAAGGCGGCCGCGGACGGGAGCCGGTCACCCGGCTTGACCCGGCGGAGGTCGATCAGTGCCTCTATGTACGTTCGCGCCTGGTCGACCGCGCTCTGGCGGCCGTTGCCCGGCGGGCTCAGCAGGATCTGGGCGGCGGTTCGCATGCGCCCTATGGTGCACCGCCAGGGTCGAAACAGTCAATAGTCGTTTCCATTGGCTGAAGTGGGCCCGACGGCGGCCGCCGCTATGCTGCGGTCATGTCTCGTCCCCGGCGCGATCCCCGTGCACTCACGATGCCGCCGGGGAGACGGATCCCGCGCGCGGCGGACGTTCGCAAGCCGGCTCCCGACCCACCGGCCACCGCGCCGCCCCCGGCGGCGGTGAGGCGTGAGCTCGAGGTGGCGGGAGGCGAGCTATCCAGGCTCGTCGGGACGATCCGCGCGTGCGAGGCCTGCGGTCGGTGCTCCGACGAGCGAGCCTTCGGCTCCGGGCACCCGTTGGCCGACGTCCTGCTGCTGAAGGACGTCCCCTCCCGCGAGGACGTCGCCTCCGGCGCCGCCTTCGCGAAGGAAGCCGAGCCCCTCGGGAAGGCGTTCGAACGGCTCGGGCTCCCGCTCGTGAGCGTGTACGGGACCTGCGCCGTGCGATGCGCGGGAGACGGGGTGACATCGGATGAGATCCGGGCCTGCGCCCCCCATCTGCTCGTGGAGCTCGAGGTCCTATCCCCCCGCGTCGTCGTCGCCTTCGGACCGGGGGCCTTCGAGGCAGTGCAGGCGCTGGACGGCCGGTGCGGGATCTCCGTCCCCGACGAGGTCCCGCGCGGCGGATCAGCGTCCATCCGGCGCGGACTGGACCTCCTCGTGACCGAGCCGCTCCCGCAGGGCGTGACGCTCGCGGACGCGAAGCGCCGCCTCTGGGCGGATCTGCAGACCCTCCCCTCGCTGCTCGGACCGTGAAGGAGACGCCCAACGTGTCAGGATCCCACGGATGACCCGACCCGTGCGAGCGCTGCTGGTCCTGGCCCTCGTCGCTTCGGGATGCGCCTCGGAGGGCGCCCCCCCATCCGCGTCGTGCGAGCCGGAGGCCGGTTCCGTGGCGGTGGCGTTCGACGGGGACGCCTGTGTGCTGGCCGAGGTGGTGGCCGACACCCCGTCGCGGCAGCGCGGGCTGATGCACCGTGAGGAGCTCGGAGCCGACGCGGGGATGCTCTTCCTGTTCCCCGAGACGCGAGGCGGTGGGTTCTGGATGAAGAACACGCTGATCCCGCTCTCGATCGCCTTCATGTCTCGTGAAGGTGACCGCCTCGAGGTCCTGGCCATCCTGGACATGGAGCCGTGCAAGGAGGATCCCTGCCCCACCTACGACGCCGGGGTCCAGTACGACGCCGCCCTCGAGGTCAACGTGGGGTGGTTCGGCCGGGCCGGGGTGAGGGAGGGGTCGGTGGCGGAGATCCGGGGCTCCCTGCCCGACCCACGGTAGCCCGCCGCGCCGGTCAGAGGGGCGGAGGATGGGGGCGGCTGGCTATACGATGCGGACATGCGAGTGGTCGTGACCGGCGGGGCCGGTTTCCTCGGCTCCCACCTGTGCACGAGGCTCTCAGACGATGGCCACGAGGTCGTCTGCCTCGACAACTTCCTGACGGGGAGGGCATCCAACGTCGCCCACCTGACGGAACTTCCCGGCTTCCTCCTGGTCACCCACGACGTCACAGAGCACATCGAGGTGCCGGGCGAGGTGGACCTGGTCCTGCACTTCGCGTCGCCCGCCTCCCCCGTCGACTACCTCGAGCTACCCATCCAGACCCTGAAGGTGGGCTCCCTCGGCACCCACAAGGCCCTCGGACTGGCCAAGGCGAAGGGAGCCACGTTCCTGCTCGCCTCGACGTCCGAGGTCTACGGCGACCCCCAGGTGCACCCCCAGACCGAGGACTACTGGGGCCACGTGAACCCGGTGGGGGTGCGAGGCGTCTACGACGAGGCCAAGCGGTTCGCCGAGGCCATGGCGATGGCCTACAACCGGTATCACGGCGTGGATGTCCGCATCGTGCGCATCTTCAACACGTTCGGGCCCAGGATGCGGGCGCGTGACGGGCGCGCCGTGCCCGCGTTCCTGTCGGCCGCCCTCGCGGGTGAGCCGCTCGTCGTCCACGGCGACGGATCGCAGACGCGCTCCCTGTGCTACGTCGACGACCTGGTGGAGGGGATCGTGAGGCTGGCGGCGTCCGATCACGTCGGGCCGGTGAACATCGGGAACCCCCACGAGGTGACGGTCCTGGAGCTCGCGAAGCTCGTCGTGGAGATCACCGGGAGCACGTCCGAGATCGCGTTCGGCCCCCGTCCGCAGGACGACCCGTCCGTCCGACGTCCGGACATCAGCCTGGCTCGCGACCTGCTCGGATGGGAGCCCTCCGTGTCGCTCGAGGAGGGGTTGGACCGCACGGCCGCGTGGTTCAGAGCGGAGCTGGGGGCGCGCGCATGAGGATCGTCGTCGTCGGGTGCGGGCACGTCGGACTCATCACCGCGGTCGGGTTCGCCGAGATCGGACACGAGGTCGTCGGCATCGACAACGACGAGGCCCGGCTCCGCGACCTGCAGGCGGGGCGGGCCCCGTTCTACGAGCCGGGTGTGCAGGAGCTCCTCTCCCGGCACCTCGGACGGTCCCTCTCGTTCACCGGCGATGTCGCGGAGGCGGTCACGGGGGCCGACGCCGCGTTCATCTGCGTGAACACGCCCCCCCGTCCGGACGGCCGGCTCTCGCTCGCCTACGTCGAGCAGGCGGCCCGGACGGTGGCCGAGGCGGCCGAGGGGTCCCTGGTGATCGTCGAGAAGTCGACCGTGCCGGCGAACACGGCCCGACGGATCCAGGTGATCCTCCGCGAGATGGACGTCGACCCTCAGATCGAGGTCGCATCCAACCCCGAGTTCCTTCGCGAGGGGACGGCCCTGCACGACGCCTTGAACCCGGACAGGATCGTCGTGGGGGTCGCGAACGACGGGGGCCGCGCGCGGAAGGTCCTTGAGGAGCTCTACGAGCCGATCACGCGGCGCACCGGCTGCCCGCTTATCGTGACCGACCTGGACACCGCCGAGCTGACGAAGCACGCCAGCAACAGCTTCCTGGCGATGAAGATCTCCTACATCAACATGATCGCCGAGCTGTGCGAGCAGCTGGGCGCCGACGTGGACCTCGTCGCGGAGGGCATGGGGCTCGACCCCAGGATCGGTGCCTCCTTCCTGCGCGCGGGGGTCGGGTACGGGGGGTTCTGCTTCCCGAAAGACGTGGCCGGACTCATCGCGCAGGCGTCCGACGCCGGTCTCGACTTCGGCCTCCTCGAGCAGGTCCGCTCGATCAACGACCGGCAGCGGACCCGGCTCCTCGGGAAGGTGCGGCAGGCGGTGTGGAACCTCGAGGGCAAGACGATCGCCGTGTGGGGGCTCGCGTTCAAGCCCGGGACCGACGACCTGCGGGAGGCGCCCTCCTTGGACGTGATCCCTGCGATGCAGTCGGAGGGGGCGGCCGTCCGGGCCTACGACCCCGCGGCCGGCGAAGAGGCGGGCACGCGGCTGTCCGGCTCGGAGGTCGCCGAGACCGCCCTGGACGCGGCGACGGGCGCCGACGCTCTCGTCGTCCTGACCGACTGGCCAGAGTTCGCCGAGACCGACCTCGGACTCCTGGCGCGCACCCTGCGGCGTCCCGTCGTGGTGGACGGCCGCAACCTCTGGTCCGTCGAGGACATGGCCGCGCACGGCTTCACCTACCTGTCTTTCGGGCGTCCGGACGTCGTGGCCGGCGAGATCCGCCGTCCATAACACCAGCTCCCCTAGCCTTCCGCGCCTGACCCGCCACGACCCTGTGCTGCCATTGACGCGCGCAGCAGAGTTGATATCATCGCACTCAAGATTCTTGGAACGTCAGTCGATCATTCAGAAGTAGAGGAGAGGAACATGCCGAAGGTCGTAGGTATCGATCTGGGTACGACGAACTCCGTCGTGGCCACCGTCGAGGCGGGGGACCCGGTCGTCATCCCCAACGCCGAGGGGGCGCGCACGACCCCCTCGGTCGTGGCGTTCTCCAAGGGAGGGGAGACGCTCGTCGGGGAGATCGCCAAGCGCCAGGCCATCACGAACCCCGACCGGACGGTCCGGTCTGTGAAGCGCCACATGGGGCGGTCCGACTGGACCTTCGGCGCCGACGGCAAGGAGTACACCCCCCAGCAGATCTCCGCGTTCGTCCTGCAGAAGCTGAAGCGGGACGCCGAGGCCTACCTGGGGGACACCGTCAGCGAGGCGGTGATAACCGTTCCCGCCTACTTCGACGACTCCCAGCGCCAGGCGACGAAGGAGGCGGGGGAGATCGCGGGCCTGAAGGTCCTGCGGATCATCAACGAGCCGACGGCGGCCGCGCTGGCTTACGGGCTGGAGAAGGGCGCGGCCGACGAGCGGATCCTGGTGTTCGACCTCGGAGGCGGGACGTTCGACGTCTCGGTCCTCGAGATCGGCGAGGGCGTCTTCGAGGTGAAGGCGACCCACGGGGACACCCAGCTCGGTGGGGACGACTGGGACCAGAAGGTCATCGACCACCTGGTGTCCGAGTTCAAGAACAACCACGGGGTCGACCTGTCCGCCGACCGCATGGCGCTGCAGCGCCTGAAGGAGGCGGCGGAGAAGGCCAAGATCGAGCTCTCCCAGACGCAGGAGACCCAGATCTCCCTCCCGTTCATCACCGCGACCGCCGACGGCCCGCTGCACTACGAGACGACCCTGACGCGGGCCCAGTTCGAGCGGATGACGGCCGACCTGGTCGAGCGGCTGAAGGGGCCGTACAACCAGGCCATCCGCGACGCGAAGATCGACCCGAACGACCTGACCCACGTGATCCTTGTCGGTGGGTCGACCCGGATGCCGATGGTGCAGAACCTGGTGAAGGAGCTGACCGGCAAGGACCCCCACAAGGGCGTGAACCCCGACGAGGTCGTGGGGGCCGGCGCGGCCATCCAGGCCTCGATCATCAAGGGGGACACGAAGGAGGTCCTGCTCCTCGACGTCACCCCCCTCTCGATGGGGGTCGAGACGAAGGGCGGCATCTACCACAAGCTGATCGAGCGCAACACGCACATCCCGACCCGTCGGTCCGAGACGTTCACGACCGCCGAGGACAACCAGAACTCGGTCGAGGTGCACGTCCTGCAGGGCGAGGGCGAGATGTCCTCCTCGCCGGGGGTGCGCTCGCTCGGGCGGTTCCAGCTCGTCGGGATCCCTCCGGCGATGCGCGGCACCCCTCAGATCGAGGTCACCTTCGACATCGACGCCAACGGGATCGTGAACGTGTCGGCGAAGGACCAGGCCACCGGCAAGGAGCAGGCCATGACGATCACCGGCGGCACGGCTCTGCCGCGTGAGGAGATCGACAAGATGATCCGCGAGGCCGAGCAGCACGCCGATCGGGAGCGCCAGCGCCGGGAGGAGGCCGAGGCCCGCAACGGGTGCGACAACGCCGTCTACGGAGTCGAGAAGGCGCTGAACGACTACGGGGACAAGGTGTCCGACGCCGACAGGTCCGCGATCACCGAGAAGCTCGACGCGGCGAAGGAGGCGCTGAAGGGCGACGACGTGGCCCGCATCAAGCAGGCGACCGAGGAGCTCCTGCAGGCATCCCAGCAGCTGGCCCAGCAGGCGTACGGCCAGGGCGGGCAGGCACCCGGAGCGGAGGCGGCCGGCGCGGCCGGGGCGCCGGCCGACGGTGACGTGGTCGAGGGAGAGGTCGTGGACGAAGGTGAGGCTTCGTGAGCGCGGAGCAGCGTGACGACCGTCCCCGCTTCACGGTGACCGACAAGCGGGCGCCCCGCGACCCCGCGGAGCAGGCGCCCCCCGTCGACCCGGCGGAGCCGCGGGAGGAGGCGACCGCGGACCCCTCCTCGGAGGTCGGGCCGGCTCCCGCCGGCACCGACGACGAGGGCGACGTCGCCTCGGACGAGGCGGCGCTCGTCGCGGTTCGGGCCGAGCTCGAGCAGGCGTGGAAGCTGGCCGGGGACCGCCTAGACCAGCTCAAGCGGATGAAGGCGGACCACGAGAACGCGAAGGCGCGGCTGGCGCGGGAGCGGGCGGAGCTGACCGACCGCGCGGCTGCGGACGTCTGCGAGCGCCTCCTCCCGGTGCTCGACGACATCGAGCGGGCCCTCGAGAGCGCGCGCGAGCACGACGCGGCGGGAGCGGTGGCGTCCGGGCTCGAGATCGTCGTGAAGCAGTTCCTCGAGGTGCTGCGGTCCGTCGGCGTCGAACGCATCGACGCGCAGGGGACGGCCTTCGACCCGAACCTGCACGAGGCGATGTCGTCCGTTCCGGGCGACGTCGAGGAGCCCACCGTCTCGACCGTGATCCGTCAGGGCTACCGGATGAAGGACCGCACCCTGCGCCCGGCTCTCGTGATGGTGACGCTCCCGGCCGAGGAGGGGTAGGACGTGGCGTCGCGGTCGTGGATCGACAAGGACTTCTACGCCGCCCTCGGCGTGCCGAAGGGCGCCTCGACCGACGACATCAAGAAGGCGTACCGGAAGCTCGTCATGCAGTACCACCCCGACCGCAACCAGGGGAACCCGGAGGCCGAGGAGAGGTTCAAGCAGATCTCCGAGGCGTACGACGTACTCGCCAACCCGGAGAAGCGCCGGGAGTACGACCAGCTGCGGGAGGCGGCCGCGTCCGGCTTCCCCGGCGGCTTCCGAATGGACGACCTCGGCGACGAGTTCGACATCGAGGACTTCCTCCAGACGGTGTTCGGCGGGCGGGGGGGCTTCGGCGGGTTCGGCGGCCGGCGCAACGTCCGGACCCGGGGCAGCGACGTCGAGGGCACGGTCTCCCTCTCGTTCGAGGAGGCCGCGCTGGGAGCCGAGCGGACGCTGACCTTGGAGGTGCCGGTGGCGTGCGGGGTGTGCAACGGCGCCGGCGGCACCGACCCGAAGACGTGTCCGACCTGCCAGGGCCGTGGGACCGTGGCCAACTCCCAGGGTCCGTTCGCCTTCTCGCAGACGTGCAGCACGTGCCGGGGCCGGGGGACCGTGACCGAGCGGCCCTGCTCGGGTTGCGGCGGTGCCGGTGTGCGGCGCGAGCGGCGCAACGTGACCGTGAAGATCCCACCAGGCATCTCCGACGGCGGCCGGGTCCGGGTACGCGGGCGAGGCGAGGCGGGCAGCGGCGGCGGGGCGGCGGGAGACCTGTACGTGCGCGTGCAGGTGAAGCCGCACCCGTTCTTCGGACGCAAGGGCCAGGACCTCACGCTCACGCTCCCCGTCACCTTCAGCGAGGCGGCGCTCGGGAGCCAGGTGAAGGTCCCGACCCTCACCGAGCCGGTCACGCTGAAGATCCCGCCCGGGACGTCGTCCGGCAAGACGTTCCGCATCCGGGGCCGCGGGATCCCCAAGCGCGGGGGCGGGGCGGGCGACCTGCTGGCGACGGTGCAGGTGGCGGTCCCGAAGAAGCTCTCGCGCAAGCAGCGGGAGCTGGTCGAGCAGCTCGAGGACGACGAGGCGCCGCGCGCGCACCTGGGGGTGTAGACGATGTCAGCGGACGGCAAGGCGGTCTACGTCATAAGCGTCGCGGCCGAGCTGGCCGGTGTGCACCCGCAGACCCTGCGCGTGTACGAGCGGAAGGGGTTGCTGAACCCGGAGCGGACGTCCGGCAACACGCGCCGGTACTCGGCGCGCGACATCGAGCGCCTGCGCCGCATCCAGGACCTCACCAACGAGGGCGTCAACCTGGCGGGGGTCCGGCGGATCCTCGAGCTCGAGGACCGGATGGACCGCATGCGCCGGGAGCTGGACCGCATGGCGAACCGTCTGCAGCGCGCCGAGGCCGACCTGGCCGAGCGGATGCGGGACATGGCACGCGAGGCGGGAGCGATCCTGCCCGCGTCGTCACCCGTGCACCTCGAGGCTCTGCTGCGCGAGCTCGAACGCCGCTCCCGCAAGCCCATCCCACTCGGACCCGTATCACGTTCCAGGAGCTGACATGGACATCAACCGACTGACGCACAAGAGCCAGGAGGCGCTGGCCGCCGCCCAACAGCTGGCGGACGGTCAGAACCACCCGGAGATCGGCGCCGAGCACCTGATGCGCGCCCTGCTGGGGCAGCCCGAGGGAGCCGTCTACCCGACCCTGCAGAAGCTCGGCGTCTCCCCCCGTCACCTGCGCGACGAGGTCGACCGGCTGCTCGAGCGCATCCCCAAGGCGTACACGCGCCGCGACGGCGCTCCCGGACAGGTCTTCATGTCCCCGGCCCTCAACAAGGTGCTGGACGCGGCGTCCACGGAGGCGGAGGCGCTGAAGGACGCGTACGTGTCCACCGAGCATCTCCTGCTCGCGCTGTCCACCGACGAGGGGTCCGTCGGCCAGGCGCTGCGCGACGCCGGGGCGACGAAGGACGCGATCCTGCGCGCGTTGGTGGACGTCCGGGGGGCCCACCGCGTCGAGGACCAGGACCCGGAGTCGAGGTTCCAGGCGCTCGAGCGGTTCGGACGCGACCTCACCGAGCTCGCCCAGCGCGGCAAGCTCGACCCGGTGATCGGGCGGGACGACGAGATCCGGCGGGTCGTGCACGTCCTCAGCCGGCGCACGAAGAACAACCCGGTCCTGATCGGGGAGCCGGGGACGGGGAAGACGGCGATCGCGGAGGGGCTCGCCCAGCGGATCGCGTCCGGCGACGTGCCCGAGTCGCTCAAGGGCAAGAAGATCATCGCGCTAGACCTGGCCGGCATGGTCGCGGGCACGAAGTACCGCGGCGAGTTCGAGGAGCGGATGAAGGCCTTCCTGAAGGAGGTCTCCGAGAGCGAGGGAGAGATCGTCGTGTTCATCGACGAGCTCCACACCCTCGTGGGAGCCGGGGCCGCCGAGGGGGCGGTCGACGCGGCCAACATGCTGAAGCCGATGCTCGCCCGCGGAGAGCTGCGGGCGATAGGGGCGACGACGCTCGACGAGTTCCGCAAGCACATCGAGTCGGACCCGGCCCTCGAGCGCCGCTTCCAGCCCGTGGTCGTCGACCAGCCGTCGGTCGAGGACACGATCGCCATCCTGCGCGGCCTGAAGGAGCGCTACGAGGTGCACCACGGGGTGCGGATCACCGACTCGGCCCTCGTCGCCGCGTCGACCCTGAGCCACCGCTACATCACCGGCCGCTTCCTGCCGGACAAGGCGATCGACCTCGTCGACGAGGCGGCCGCCCGGCTGCGGATGGAGATCGACTCGGTCCCCACGGAGATCGACGAGGTGCAGCGCAGGGTCCAGCAGCTGGAGATCAGCAAGGCGGCGCTCAGCAAGGAGCCCGAGGCGGCCGACCAGCTCGAGCGGGTGGAGCGTGAGCTGGCGGACCTCAACGAGCAGCTCTCCGGCCTGCGCCAGCAGTGGGAGGCGGAGCGAGAGGTGATCGCCGCCATCCGGGAGCTGCAGGAGAGGATCGAGGACGCCCGCACCCAGGCCGAGCTCGCCGAGCGGGAGGGCAACCTCGAGCGCGCCGCGGAGCTGCGCTACGGCACACTCGTCGAGCTCGACAAGCAGCTCGGCTCCCAGACGGCCCGCCTGGCCGAGGTGCAGTCCGAGAGCAAGATGCTGTCGGAGGAGGTCACGGCCGACGACATCGCGGAGGTCGTCGCGAAGTGGACGGGCATCCCCGTCTCCCGGCTGATGGAGGGGGAGATGTCCAAGCTGCTGCGGATGGAGGAGGTCCTGCACTCCCGGGTGGTCGGACAGGACGAAGCCGTCGAGGCGGTGTCCAACGCGATCCGCCGTTCGCGCACGGGGCTGGCCGACCCGGACCGCCCGATGGGCGCGTTCCTGTTCCTCGGCCCGACCGGCGTGGGCAAGACCGAGCTGGCCCGGACGCTCGCGGAGTTCCTCTTCGACGACTCCAAGGCCATGGTGCGCTTGGACATGTCCGAGTACCAGGAGCGGCACACGGTCAGCCGGCTGGTGGGAGCGCCCCCGGGCTACGTCGGCTACGACGAGGGAGGCCAGCTCACGGAGGCCGTACGACGGCGTCCGTACTCGGTCGTGCTGCTCGACGAGGTCGAGAAGGCGCACGCGGACGTGTTCAACGTCCTGCTCCAGGTGATGGACGAGGGCCGCCTGACCGACTCAAAGGGCCGGACGGTCGACTTCCGCAACACGATCCTGATCATGACGTCCAACCTGGGGTCGGACTACCTGCTGAGCGACGACGTGAGCGAGGAGAAGGTGCTGGACGTCGTCCGGGGGTTCTTCCGTCCCGAGTTCCTCAACCGGCTCGACGAGATCCTCATCTTCCACCGACTCACGCGGGAGCAGCTGCGTGAGGTCGTGGACATCCAGCTGCGGCGACTCACGGCTCGGCTCGTCGAGCGCGGTATCACGCTGGACGTGACCGACGCGGCGAAGGACCTGCTCGCCGAGCAGGGCTGGGACCCCTCCTACGGAGCCCGGCCGCTGAAGCGGGTCATCCGGCGGGAACTGGAGGACCGGATCGCGAAGATGCTGCTCGCCGGCGAGGTGCCGGAAGGGACGCCTCTGCGCGTCGACGCGGCGGACGGCCGGCTCGTGATCGGCTCCGCACAGCCGGCCCTCGAGCAGGCCTAGCTGCGCAGCACGAGCCCGACGAGCTCCCGGTCCCGCAGGTGGGTCAGCAGCTCACGGGCCTCGGGCACGGGGAGCCAGCGCAGCTCGTCCACCTCCTCGTTCGGCTCGAACGGGGGCGTCTCCTCGGGGTGCACGACCCAGTAGTGAACGACCTTCGGCTCCCCGTCCGGACCCGGGTACCGCGACTCGCCGAGGTACCGACCTAGGCGTCCGACGATGCCGGTCTCTTCACGGACCTCGCGCAGCGCGGCCTCCTCCAGCGTCTCCCCGGGGTCGACCTTGCCCTTCGGGATCGTCCAGTCGTCGTAGCGGGGACGGTGGACGACGACCACCTCGACCGCCCCCTCCGGGGAGGACCGGACGAT
This sequence comes from Actinomycetota bacterium, assembly GCA_035540895.1. Classification (NCBI taxonomy): domain Bacteria; kingdom Bacillati; phylum Actinomycetota; species Actinomycetota bacterium. The sequence continues at coordinate 16,503 of DATLFR010000120.1, forward strand.
CACGCCACCGGCTGCCCGCGTCTCTTCCACGAACTTGACGATAGGCTGGACGGATGCGGAAGGCATTCCACGAGGACCTGTCCGAGGTCGAGTCGATCATCGTGATGATGGCCGGGCAGGTCGTCGAGCAGCTCGAGAAGGTGATGCGGGCGCTCGATGCGGCCGACGAGGACCTGGCCTCCGAGGTGATCGCCGCCGACGACGGGATCGACCGCAACTACCTCGAGGTGCGCAACCGGGTGCTCCTGCTGCTGGCCACGCAGGCTCCCGTCGCGGTGGACCTCCGCCACGTGTCCGCCATGCTGCACATCAACATCCACCTGGAGCGGATGGGGGACCTCTGCACCACCATCGCGAAGGCGATCAAGCTGTCCAGCGAGCTACCGCGCAACGACGCCGTATGCCAGGAGCTCCTCGAGATGGGAGCCCAGGCCGCTCGTCTCACCGAGTCGTCCATCAAGGCCTTCACGCAGCGCGACCTCGACCTCGCCCGTTCGCTGCCCCGGCTCGACGACCCGATCGACCGTCTGAACCGAGGCATCATCCGGGCGGCCATCGCCGAGGGCGCGGACAGCGAGACCGGGTTCGAGTGGGCGGCTCGCATGGTCCTCGTCTCCCGTCAGCTGGAGCGGCTCGGTGACCACGCGGTGGATATCGGCGAGGAGGTCGCCTTCCTCGTCACGGGGGAGTTCGCCGAGTTCACGGACGCCTCGCACAAGAAGGATGGGCTGGCGCAGCCCTCGAGCAGCAGCTAGTCCCTCGCTCCGACCTGGTGCTAGCAGGTCGGGTTGTCGACCCGGACCGTCCGGGCCGCTCGGGCCCTGGACCCCACCTCGCGCGTCTCTTCGTCCACCACGGCCCGCATCTGGGCTGCCAGGTCGTCCAGCCGCGCCTCGAGCTCGGGGAAGGGGAGGTCGGAGTTCGCCAGCCGCGACGCCTCGGCGCGGATCTCCGAGAGGGTCGTGTTCCCCTCGGTCGTGAGGGTGACCGGCCCATCGGTCGACACCACGTACTGCCACGCGTAGGCCATCGTCGCGCACCGGGTGCACCCGGCGTTCACCGCCACGGCGGCGTTGTTGGGGGTGGCCACGTCGGGCTCGTTGAAGATCAGGACGGCCTGCATGGCCACGGCCACCGTCCGGCAGTCCTTGCAGGACGACCGGGCGCTGGCCAGGTTCTCCGGCACCGAGGTCGGGGCGGTGGACCGTCCCAGCGCGATCCCGGCCCGTCCCGTCGTCCGGGAATCGGTCGTGTTGCTGACCAGGACCACGTTCTTCCCGCCGGACCCGCCTTCCTGGGCGGCGGCCGGGGTCACGGCGACGGACAGCCCGATCACGAAGAGCAGCGCGAGACGCTTCATGAGGACGGCTCCTGGGGGGTCGCGGTCGGGGTGGGGGTGGCAGAGGCGCGCGGCGTGGGCG
>DATLFR010000121.1 GCA_035540895.1 Actinomycetota bacterium
CCGGTGGCAGGATCGCCGTGGGCTCGGGCTCCGGCTCCCCCTCATGCTGTGCGAGAGCCCCCGTCGCGGGGACGCAGACCAGGAGGACCAACAGGAGCAGCACGATCCGCCTCATGCCGGAGCCCTACCCGGCCCCCCGCGCCGCGACACCACACGTCGAGGCGCCCACGTCCTCCGCGCCACCTAGGCTGCGTCGATGTCTCTGCGCGCGCTCGTCCTCGTCCTCCTCCTCTCCTCCTGCGCGCGCGCTCCCGCTCCCGGGCCCCCTCCCGACGACTGGCCAACGCCGCCGCCGGACGCGACGCGGGCGCGGGTCCTGCACGTTACCGACGGCGACACGGTCGTGCTGTCCGGGCTCTCGGTGGGGCGTGTCCACCGGCGGACGGGGGGTCGCAGCGTCCGGCTCATCGGGGTCGACACCCCGGAGCGGGACGACTGCTACGGACTGAGAGCGACGGGGTTCACGGGGGCGAGGCTGTCCGGACGCCGGGTGAGGGTGGGGTTCGACGTCCAGCCCACGGACCGCTACGGCCGCGCGCTCGTCTACCTATGGACCGAGGACGGTCGGCTGTTCAACGCCGACCTCGTCGCCGAGGGGTACGCCGTCCCGCTCACGATCCCGCCGAACGTGGCGCACGCCGACCTGTTCGCACGGCTCTCGCGTGAGGCGCGCGGAGCCGACCGTGGGCTGTGGCGGGCATGCGGAAACGGGTAGGCTCCGAGCCACCCAGACAGGAGGCCCGGCGTGAGCGACTACGGACGTGTCTACCGACAGACCCGCGAGCGCGTCACCGACCTGGTGCGCAACCTGTCTCCCGAGGACCTGCAGACGTCCGTCCCCGCTTCGCCCGACTGGTCGGTGAAGGACGTCGTCGCGCATGTCACTGGCATCACGTGCGACGCGCTCGACGGGAAGCTCGAGGGAACCGGGACCGACGAGTGGACCGAGGCGCAGGTGGGCGCCCGTCGCGAGCGCTCGATCGAAGAGGTCCTGGAGGAGTGGGGTACGCGGGCACCGCAGCTCGAGGACGCGGTCGATTCGTTCCCGCCCGCCGTGGGGCTCGCGCTGATACAGGACCTGTACTGCCACGAGCAGGACATCCGCGGCGCCCTGCACGCGCCGGGCGCTCGCGACTCGGAGGCGGCGCAGCTGTCCCTCGAGTTCAACCTCGAGCGGCTGCGCAGGCGGATCGACAAGCACGGGCTCCCGACCCTGCGCGTGCGGACCGCGAGCACGGAGTGGACGCTCGGCGACGGCGAGCCGCAGGCTACGGTCGAGGCGGACGACTTCGAGCTGTCCCGCGCGCTGGCCGGACGCCGGACGCTGGACGAGATCCGCGCGATGCGCTGGGACGGGGACCCCGCTCCCTGGCTGGACCACCTGTCCATGTACGGGACCCCCGGCGAGCCGCTGGGGGAGTCCTCCGCCGCGGGGGAGGCGAGCGCCACCGGGGTATAGGGGTCGCATGGCCCTGCACATCGGGACGTCCGGCTGGCAGTACCGGGACTGGCGGGAGGCGTTCTACCCGAAGGAGCTCAAGCAGACGGAGTGGCTCGGCCACTACTCGGCCAGGTTCGACACGGTCGAGGTGAACAACACCTTCTACCGGCTCCCCGAACGGACCGTCTTCGAACGGTGGCGCGAGAAGACCCCCGACCACTTCGTCTTCGTCTGCAAGACCAGCCGCTACCTCACGCACATAAAGCGACTGAAGGACGCGTCCGAGAGCGTCCAGCTGTTCATGGAGCGCGCGACGGGTCTGGGCCCGAAGCTCGGGCCGCTCCTCGTCCAGCTCCCGCCGACGATGAAGGCCGAGCCCGAGAGGCTCGCCGGAGCGCTGAAGGCGTTCCCGCCCGAGGTGAAGGTGGCCGTCGAGTTCCGCCACGAGACGTGGTTCACCGAGGAGGTGAGGCGGATCCTGTCCGACCATGACGCCGCCCTCGTCTGGGCCGATCGGCACGGGCGCGACCTGAACACCCTGTGGCGGACGGCCTCCTGGGGGTTCGTCCGCCTGCACGAGTCGGGCGGTCCGCCGCCGCCCTGCTACCCCGACGAACAGCTGGAGTCGTGGGCGGCTCGCATAGCGGCCGAGTGGGGGCCCGATGCGGACGTGTGGTTCTTCTTCAACAACGACCCCAGGTGCTGCGCGGTCGAGAACGCCATCACGTTCGCCGAGCGGGCGACCGCCCACGGGTTGAGGCCGACGCGCGTGCCGGAGCCGCACGAGGTCAGGGTCTGGCGCTGATGGAGTTCACCGAGGTCGTCCGGCGCCGTCGCATGGTGCGCAGCTTCACCGACGAGCCGGTCGAGCCGTCCGTGGTCGAGCGGGCGCTGAGCCACGCGGTCCGGGCTCCCTCGGCGGGGTTCACCCAGGGCTGGGCGTTCGTCGTCCTCGCTGACCCCGACGATCGTTCCAGGTTCTGGGAGGCGGTCGGTCTCGACGGCTATCGGGGCGTCCGTCCCGCTCCCGTGCTGATCCTGCCGCTCTCATCGAAGCGCTCCTACCTCGAGCGGTACGCGGAGCCGGACAAGGGGTGGACGGACCTCGACGAGTCGCGCTGGCCCGCTCCCTACTGGGACATCGACTGCGGCATGGCCGTGCTTCTCATCCTGCTGAGCGCGGCCGACGCGGGTCTCGGGTCGCTCTTCTTCGGCATCCCGCCGGACCGCATCGACGCGGTGCGCGAGGCGTTCTCGATCCCGGACGACCACCGGCCGATAGGCGTGGTCGCGCTCGGACACGCCGCTCCCGCCGACGTCCCGTCCGGCTCCCCCCGGACCCGCAGACGCCGCCCGCTCCACGAGGTCGTGCACCGCGGGAGGTGGGGCGGCTAGACCGGCGCGCCCGGGGCGACGAGCGGCCACGGACGCTCGCGCTCCACGTGCAGGGCGACGTCCAGGAGGAGGTCCTCCCGGAAGCGGTCCGCGTAGACCTGGAGCCCGATCGGGAGCCCGGAGGCGGATGTCCCGATCGGGATCGAGACCGCCGGGTGGCCGGCCACGTTGCCGGGCATGGTCAGGGCCCCCGTATCGAACGGGTCGACGTGCTCCCCCTCGATCTCGTAGGGGGGCGGGCCGGTGGCCGCGAAAGCCTCGTAGGGGTTCGTCGCGCAGATCACGAGGTCGACGGCGTCGAAGACCTCCGCCATCGCCTCCACCATCCCCACGCGGTACTCCTCGACCTGCGCGGCGTGCTCGGCCCGGTAGTGCTCCACGAAGCCGGCTCCCATGGCGAGCTCGGGGGTGAGCTGGTCGACGCAGTCGGGCCAGTGGTCGCGGAAGGCGAGCAGCAGCATCGGGAGCCCGCCCATGCCCCAGGTGCGCCCGTCGTGGGGGACGGGGCGAGGGAGGTCGACCACATGCAAGCCGAGGGAGGAGGCCAGCCACTCTCCGCCCTCGCGCACCACCGCCTCCACCTCCGAGTGGATGCGGATAGCGTCCAGGTTCGGTGCGATCGCCACCTTCAGGCCCCGCAGCTCGTGGGAGCCGAGGCCCGCCTCCCATCCCTCCACGCGCGGGAGGCTGAACTGGTCGCGCGGGTCGTGTCCGTTCGTGACGTCCAGCCAGCGCGCGGTGTCGCGCACCGATCGGGACGTGCACCCCAGCACCACGTTCAGGAACCCGATATCGGCCTGAGGTCCCCGCGGAATGCGGCCGAACGTTCCCTTCAGTCCGAGCAGCCCGCTGTACCCGGCGGGGATGCGGATGGAGCCGCCGCCGTCCCCGGCGGTGGCCATCGGGACGAGCCCGGCAGCGACCGCGGCCGCCGACCCGCCGGAGGACCCTCCCGGCGTGCGCTCGGGGTTCCACGGGTTGGTCGTGACCCCGTTGAGCCGGGTGGACGTGTAGTTCACGAACCCGAACTCGCTCGCGGTGGTCAGCCCGATCGGGTTGGCGCCCGCGTCGATCAGGCGCTGCACGAAGGTGGACGTGAAGGTGGCCTTGCGGTCGGCGAAGACGAGCGATGCCTCCGTGTAGGGCCACCCCTCGATCCGGTCGAGCTCCTTCACCCCGATCGGCAGTCCCCCGAGAGGCTTCGACACGTCGGCTGTGCGCGCCCTGTCGCGCGCTCCCTCCGCGTCCACGTAGGAGAAGGCGTTGACCGCGGAGCCCTCGATCGCGGCCAGGCACGCCTCCGTCGCCTCGAGCGGGGTGATCTCGCCGGATCGGAAAGCGTCGACGAGACCGCAGGCGTCCCCCAGCCAGGGTGTGTGCATCGCGAAAGACTACGTCACGTCTCGAGGTGCAGGAACCCCGGGCCGCCCATGTAGATCCCTCCATCGACGTTCACGCACATCCCGTCGCCGTACACGAGCGGCATCTGCACCTTCTCGGGCTTCACCTTGGCCATGTACGGGATCGGCGTGTGCCCGTGCACGATCCTCGTCCCCCCGAAGCGACCGAGCATCCAGCGGATCGCCCGCGTCTCCCGTTTGAACACGAGCCGATGCGAGGCGACCTCCATGAGCTCGTCCCACCGCGTTATGTCGTCGGACCCGAGCACCCCGGCCACGTTGCGGCAGACCTCATCGACCGTCTCCCCGTACTCGGCGTACATGGCGGTGTCGGCGTGGACGAGGAGCCGGTCCTCCCATAGGGCGACGGCGGGCCGGGACGCCATCCAGTCGTGGTGGCGGTCCGTCAACCGGTCCAGGTCGGAGACGCGGCCCCCGTTCGCCGCCCACAGCTGCATGAAGCTGTCCCGCGCGCCCGGGATGGGTCGTGGTCCGAACCGGCGGACGCCCAGGATCAGGACCTCGTGGTTCCCGAGGAGCGAGTCGACGCGGCCGCCGGCGTCCCGCGCCTGCTCCTGCAGGGACATCGCCAGTTCGATGGCGCCGACGCCGTCCGGACCCCGGTCGGTGAAGTCGCCCATGAACCACAGGACCGCATCGCCTCCCGTCCAGCGGTCGGCGTCGTCGATCAGCCCCTCGGCGCGCAGGTGTCCCCGAACGACGTCCACGTGTCCGTGGACGTCTCCCATGACCCAGAAGCTCACCGGCGGGCGCGGCGCCTCGAACGGCTGCCGTTCGTCTCCCGCGGCGGGAGCACGGGGAGCGGCAGCATCCGGCGCTTCGTGAGGTCGGGCACGACCGGACGGTGACCGCGCAGCGCCTTCATGGCGAGCTTGATCGCCGTCTCCATCTGGGGGTCGCGCCCGGCCGCGTGGTCCTGCGGCTTGATATCCACGTCGTGGTCGGGGTCGGTCCCGTAGTTCTCGACCGCGAACCCCACGTCGCGGAACCAGTAGGCGAACTCGGGCTGCGTGGTGAGGCCGCCGTCCACGAACCGGTGCTTCGGGCTGATCCCGACGACGCCGCCCCAGGTCCGCTTCCCGACCACCGGCCCCAGCTCCATCAGCTTGAAGGCGTGCGTGAAGATGTCGCCGTCCGAGCCCGCCTGCTCGTTCGTCAGACAGACGATCGGTCCACGCGGCGAGTAGGCGGGGTAGGGGTCCGGGCGTCCCCAGCGCGGGATGTCCCAGCCCAGGATCTTGCGTCCGAGCTTCTCCAGGAGCAGCTGGGAGACGTGGCCGCCGCCGTTGTAGCGGACGTCCACGATCAGGCCCTCCCGCTCGACCTCGACGGCGTAGTAGCGGTGGAACTCGGCGTACCCGGCGGCCGACATGTCCGGCACGTGGACGTAGCCCAGGCGGCCCCCGCTCTGATCGTGGACGAGCGCCCGGTTGCGCTCCACCCACTCCCGGTAGCGCGCGGGGGTCTCCGACGCGAGCGTGCGGACGACGACCGTCCGCGGCTTGCGACCGCGGGGATCGCCGACGGTGAGCTCGACGTCGGTCCCGGCCTGGTTCACGAGTAGCTGGAGCGGGCCCACGTCGCGGGTGACCGGCCGTCCGCCCACCGCGAGGATGGTGTCCCCCGGCCTCACGTTGACCCCGGGCGCCCGCAGCGGCGAATCGTGCTCCGGCTTCCACGTGTCCCCGGCGACGATGTGGGAGACCGACCAGCGTCCGGTCCGGTCGTCTCGGGCGATATCCGCCCCGAGGTGGCCGATCCGGTAGGGGGGCGGCGGCGTGTGGTCGCCGCCGAACTCGTAGGCGTGGGAGGTCCCGAGCTCCCCGAGCATCTCCCACATGAGATCGGAGAACTCGAGGCGGGTGGCCACCTTGTCCACGAGCGGCAGGTACCGGTCCCGCACCGCGTCCCAGTCGACGCCGGACAGGTCCTCGACCCAGTAGTGGTCCTTCTGCAGCCGCCAGGCCTCCGAGAACATCTGGCGGTACTCGGCTCCCGGCAGCACCGAGACCCTGATTCGTCCCAGGTCGAGCCAACCCGACCGCCGGCCCGGGGACTCGTCCTTCTCCTCGGGCGGCTTGTCGCCCGCCTTCAGCGCGCGCAGCCGCTCTCCGGACGCGTACAGCAGCGTGGACCGGTCGCCCGACAGCGTGAACCAACCCACCCCGCCGACGAGCGTGTCGTGCTTCTGCTCGGTCAGGTCGTAGACCTCGAGCGACCCCTTCTCCTCGTCGTCTGCGCTCCAGTCGGGGTTCGCCGGCTCGATCGGGTACTTGGTGAAGAGCGCCTTGCCGGCGATCGCGGCGATCTGTCCGTACCGGCCCACGGCGACGGGGAAGGGGACGACACGGTCGGCGATGCCGTCGAGGTCGATCCGCACCTGCGGGGGGGAGCCGTCGTCCTTACTCTTCTTCTTCTTCTCCTTGGCCTCGGGATCGGCCTCCTCGGGGTCGGCGGACGAGCCGAAGCCGCGGGGCTGGGCGAGGAACGGCGAAGGGTCGTCGGCCCGGAGCGTGATCGCGTACGGACGGGCCGAGCGAGGGAAGCCGATATCGAAGTAGAGCGAGTCGTAGACGGGCTCGTGGTTGCGTTCGGACAGGAAGTACAGGTAACGCCCGTCGGGGTCGAACACGGGGTTGCGGTCGTTGAAGTCGGGCCGCGTCAGGTCGTGGACGGCCCCGGTCTCGACCTCTACGAGACGCAGCATGCGGGCCTCGTTGTGGGGCTGCCAGGAGTACGCGATCCACCGTCCGTCGGGGGACCAGTCGATGGGCCCCGGTGAGTTCGAGGCCGATGCGTCCAACACCCGAGCGGTCGCGGAGCCCAGGTCGACGAGGACCAGCTCGAGCCGGTGGTTCGTCACCGCGACCTGATCGCGCGTGGGGGACACCTTCATCGTGAGGACCCGTCCCAGGTCGAGGCCCTCCAGGCGGCGGCGCTCGCCTCCGGGCCGGTGCACCTCTATCGCTTCCGTCCCCCCCTCGTCGGACAGCGCCACGATCGACTCCCCGTCGCGCAGCCAGCGGGCCAGCCGGTACCGGACGCCGTCCGGAGCCCCGTACTGACGGACCGCCTGCTCCCACAGCGGCATCGAGAAGATCCGTCCCCTCGTGGTGACGACCACGGAGTGCCCTTCTCGGTGCAGATCCGCCCCGTCGAGGTAGCGGTCTGCCTGAACGAACCTGCGGTTGCGCCGGACCCGGTCCGAGTGGAACTCGACCTCGACCCGCTCGTTGCGTCCCGTGGCGGGCTCGCAGATCCAGATCTCGGCCGCGTGCTGATACACGATGCGCTCGCCGTCGTCACCCGCGAACCGTGCGTAGTAGGTGTCGTGATCGGTGTGGCGCTCGAGGTCCGTCCCGTCCGGGCGGACCGAGTAGATGTTCCCGATGCCCTCGTGGTCGGACAGGAAGAAGATGCGGGAGCCGATCCACATGGGCGAGGAGACGTTGCCGTCCAGGTCGACCAGTCGCCGGTAGGACCCGTTCCCCCGGGGGTCGACCCACAGCTCGCCCCGGGTGCCCCCTCTGTAGCGCTTCCAGCGGGCCGGGTCGGCCGTGTTCCGGCCGATGACCGAGCGGCCGTCCGGGCCGTAGGAGATGTCGTTGGCGGGTCCGATCTCGATGCGGTCCGGCGAGCCGCCCTCCGGTGAGATCGCGTAGAGCCGGGCGGATCCGAACGGGGAGCCGTAGTCGGACACGAAGACGATCCGTCCGTCGGGCCCCCATCCGCGGACGCCGCTGTTCGCGCCGAGGTAGGTGAGCCGGGTCGCGGACCCGCCGTCCGAGGGCATCACGTACACCTCGGGATGGGCCTCCTCCGACCCCGTGAACGCGCACAGGGAGCCGTCCGGGGAGAGGGAGGCGCGGCCGACCGGACCGAGGTTGGCGGTCAGCCTCCGGGCGACCCCGCCCGAGGCGGGGACGGTCCAGAGGTCGTCCTCGGACACGAAGACGATGGTGTCTCCGCGGATGGTGGGGGACCGGAAGTAACCACCGTTGCGCATGGCCCTCTCCTGCTCGGGGGAACGTCCGGACACCTTACCGCCGCCCGCGGCGGCGTCAGGACCGCAGGGACCGCAGGGCCGCGAGAGCGTCGTCGTAGGACAGCTCGCCGCCGGCCAGCTGCTCGAGGATCCGTCGTCGAGCCTCGGCCGCCCCGGGATCCTCGGGCTCCTCGAGCGTGGTGTCCGGGCTCCCGCCGATCGCGGCAACGATCTCGTCGAGTCGGGTCCTCGCCGTGTTGTAAGCGACGCCGAGGTCGTCCGCGAGCTTCTGCAGGTTGTTCCGTCGCGCCAGCAGCAGCCCGACGAAGTCGATCTGCTCGGGAGTGAGACGGCCTATCCACCCGAGCGAGAACTCCCCCTCGATCGTCACGCCGCTGGTCGGGCAGTGCAGCCTCGTGACGACGAGCTCCCCTCCGCTCGCCGGGTCGCGCGTGAGAAGTGGGTACATCAGCCGTCCTCCCCGTCGTCCTCGGACCCTTCCTGCTGGTCGTCCCCGTCGAAGTCGAGGTCGGCGACGTCCATCTCGCGGTACTCCCTCACCAGATCGGGGTCGACGCCGTACTTCGCCATCCGGATCAGCTCGTCGGGCGTGAAGTCGGCGATCCCGTTCTCGGTCAGGCGCCGCACGTACTCCCGGTCGACGCCGTACTTCGAGAACCGGATGACGTCCTCCGTGCTCAGCTGTTCGCCGAACATCTCGCGGAAGGCGGCCACGTCCTCAGGGTCGACGCCGTACTTGCCCATCGCGATCACCTGGTCGAACGTGAGGTCGGTCAGGCCCACCTCACGCACCCGGCGTATGTAGTCGGGGGTGATTCCGTACTTGGCGAGCTGGATCACCTGCTCGAACCGGGACGACTTCCCGATCTGCTCTCCAAGGGCCGAGCTCGCGCCGATCGAAACGCGCATCCCGCGGCCCCCGCGGCGGACCCTTCCCCTGGCCCCCCGGGTCAGCGCGATGGCCGCTCGGGCCTCCTCGACCCCGGCCGTGGCCTCCG
>DATLFR010000122.1 GCA_035540895.1 Actinomycetota bacterium
GGGGCCGAGCTGGCGTGGTATCGAGGCGACCACCTGACGCGCCTCGGCGAGCGTCGGCTTGTCGATGCCTCGGTTCAGCTGCCGCTGGTACGTAGCGGTCAGGGTCGCCACCTCCACGTCGGTCCGTTCGACGATCCGGCCGGAGGGCGGGCGCCCGTTGCGCCCCGGTGTCCCCTGCATGATGACCACCCGGCCCCCGTCCGCCGTCACGATGTATCGGGTGGTCGCGCTGCGCAGGAACGTCGTCGCGAGCCAGAACGCCCCGGCCAGGAACACGAGCGCCACGACACCGGCCACGATCAAGCGGTTCCTCCGGCCAGCGGCGGACGTCCGTTCGCGCAGGGGCGGCTTCGACACGATGACCGGCCCCGCCCCCGCCGTCTCCTCCCCGTCCTCGCCGACGGCCTCGAGGATCAGCACGGTGATGTTGTCGTGGCCCCCCGCCTCGTTCGCGGCGTCGACCAGGCGGCGGCATGCCTCGTCCGCGTCCTCCTGCCCGGCGAGGATCTCGCGGAGCTGGGAGGGCGAGACCGCGCCGTGCAGACCGTCGCTGGACAGCACCAGCCTGTCCCCCGGCTGGAGCTCGAAGTCGGAGATCTCGACGCGCACGTCCGGCTCGGACCCGATGGCCTGCGTCACGACGTTGCGCTGGGGGTGGCGGGCTGCCTCCTCCTCGTCGATGCTGCCCTCGTCGAGCAGCTGCTGGACGAGTGTGTGATCGATCGTGAGCTGCTCGAGCTGATCGCCGCGGAGCAGGTATGCCCTGCTGTCCCCCACGTGGGCGAGGGTGACCCGGGACCCTTCGATCCAGGCCGCGGTCAGCGTCGTGCCCATGCCGTGCAGCGTGGGCTCGCTGCGGCCCCTGGACCACACGGTCCGGTTCGCGTCCTGGACGGCGTCCCGGAGCGCCTGGCCTCCGCGCGTCTCGAGCCGGTCCTCCCAGGAGCCCAGGACCTCGAGCGCGAGGTTCGAAGCGACCTCCCCGCCCTCGTGGCCCCCCATGCCGTCCGCGACCGCGACGAGGCGGGGGTCGGAGTCGTCGTCGGGACGGAGGAAGGCGTCCTCGTTCTGGGACCTGACCCGCCCGACGTCGGTGCGGGCGGCGACGCGGAAGCGCATCAGGCCCTCGCTTCCATCGTCGATCGCCCGATCGTGATCCGGTCGCCCGGCCGCAGGAGCACGGGGTGGGTCAGCAGCCGCTCGTTGTGGGAGGTCCCGTTCGTGGATCCCAGATCCTCGACGTACCACTCACCGTCCGACTGGAAGACCCGGGCATGACGGGAGGATGCGGAGGGGTCGGGGATGGTCACGTGACACGAGGGGTCGCGTCCCAGGATCGTCTCGGGCGTCTGCAGGACGGCGGTCGCCGGTCCGACCCCCTCCATCAGGACGAGCCGTCCGGGGTTGCGCCGGGACCGGGTGGGCTGCACGGGGGAGACCCGGGGCGAGGTGGCGTGCGCGAGCTCACGGGCCTCCATCCAGACGACCACGGCGAGGATCAGATACATGGCCCCGAGCAGGACGATCCTGCCCAGAGGGCCCGTCACCAGCTCTGTCACGAGGCGCTACGCCCTCCTGAACTCCAGGACCGTGTACCCGATCACGATACGGTCCCCGTCGCGCAGCCGGTGCTCGGACGCCGGCCGGCCGTTGACCATCGTGCCGTTCTTCGAGCCCAGGTCGCGCACGACGAACTGTCCGTTGCCGCTCGGGTCGGTCACCTCGGCGTGGTAGCGGGAGACCCCGCGGTCCGGGAGGACGACCTCGTTGTCGGGCTGCCGTCCGATCCGCACCCGGCCGTCGAGCGCGACCGTCTTCAGCGGACGGGAGTCGTCGTCCAGGACGACCAGGACGGGCTTGCCGGGGGAGATCGGGGCAGCTCGCTTCTTCTTCGCCCCCCGGCTCGACGCCGTCTTCTCCAGCTGGACGGTCTCGGCCTGGACCCGGAACTCCCCGGCCGAGAGCTTCTCGTCGACCGCGAACGACACCCGCGGCGTGTCGGCGAGCACCCAATCCCGCTGCCGGGCCGCCTCGCTCACGAATATCTCCAGCTCCTCGACGATCCGCGGCTCGACCGGCGCCAGCCGGGAGTGGTCCTTGCGGGAGAGGACGATCCGGTAGACGTTGGGGACGTAGGTGCGGCGGAGCGCCTCGGTCTTACCGTCCTCCATCACCCTCTGGATGCGCTTCCCGATCTCGACGGGGTGCACCCCGGACCGGAACACGCGCGCGAAGAACCCCTCCACGGCACGCTCAAGGCGCTGTTCGAATCCACTCAGAACGGTCAAGGTCGCTCGCCTCGGTCGAGGGGACAAGCGTCAGTATACGCAGCGCCTCCCGGGCCCAAGGTGCGCCCCGGACGGCCCCCATCCGCTAGGATCGGTGCTCGCACGCGGGAGCGTGGCGGAACTGGCAGACGCGCAGGATTCAGGTTCCTGTCCTGGAAACAGGGTGGGGGTTCGACTCCCCCCGCTCCCACCGGAGATCTGAGACGGACCGAGACCGGGAGCCCGCAGTTGGTCGCTGCGGGCCCCCGTCCGGACGCTCCATCAGGCCTGTGACGCGGCCTCGACGTTGATGGACCCGACGGCCAGCTGCGTCAGCAGCTCGTCGGTCTTCTTCTCCTCCTCGAGGGTCTCCTCGAGCAGGCGGGCGGCCTCGGTCTGTCCGAGCTGCTCGGCGTAGGTGCGCAGCGTCCCGTAGGTCGCGATCTCGTAGTGCTCGACCTTCTGGGCGGCGGCGATCATCCCGGCCTCGAGGGTGGTCTTGTCTCCGTCCTCGGAGAGCAGGTCCTCAGCCTCCTGCACGAGCCCCTTCATCCCCTTGCACACCATGTTGCCGTAGGTCGGCTTCTCTTCGAGGGTCTCGAAGATCTGCTCGAGCCGCGCGATCTGGCCCTTCGTCTCCTCCAGGTGCGTCTCGAACGCCTGCTTCAGCTCCCCCGAGGCCTCCTTGGCCATCTTGGGCAGTGCCTCCGTCAGCTGCTGCTCTGCGCTGTAGGCGTCTCGCAGCTCGTGGACGAAGAGCTCCTTGAGCGACTCCATCTCCATGGCTCTCTCCTCCTGCTCGGTCTTCTCCGGCGTGCGGAGAGTCTTTCCACTAATGGGGGACCGCAAACAGCGCTAGCTCCGCCGGGCCCCCACGCGGGCCTGCGCGTACACGTCGTCCAGCGGGAGCCCCAGCTCCTGCGCGACCTGGGCGCAGTCGGCGTACTCGGGGGAGACGGTCACCACCTGACCGTCGAGGAGCCCGAGCTTCACGCGGACCCTTCGCCCCATGACCTCGACGGTCACCACCTCCCGGGGCAGCACCCACCGGTCGGTCTCCCGTCTGCGCACGCCCAGCGTAGACGTGGCGCGGAAGAGGGTCCGGACGACCCGAGGCTCGTCGGGCGCGCGCACGAGCACCGAGACGGCCACGGCCGGACGGGAGCCCTTCATCACGATCGGCGTGCACCACGCGTCCAGGGCGCCGTCGTCGAGGAGCGCGCGGATGGCGTGACCGAGCGCCTCAGGGGTCTGGTCGTCCACGTTGGCTTCCAGCAGGACCACGGTCTCGAGGGACCCCCCCGGCACCGGCTCCCCGACCAGGACCCGGCACACGTTCGGATGGTCGAGCTCCTGCGACCCGGCTCCCGTGCCCGTCGCCAGGATCTGCATGGTGGGCATCGGCCCGAACGACGCGTCGTGCGCGACCAGGATGGCCACCCCGGTCGGTGTGACGGTCTCGCTCCCGGCCGGGACGCCGTCCACGACCGCTCCCCGCAGGAGATGGAGGACGACCGGGCCGGGGAGCGGGATGGGTCCGTGGTCGGTCTGCGCCCACCCGGTGCCCAGGGGGACCGGCGCGGCCGAGACCTGCGAGATCCCGAGCGAGTGGAGGGCGACGGCGGCGCCGGCCAGGTCGGCCGCGGTGTCCGCCGTCCCGAGCTCGTGGAGGTGGACCTCCGACGGATCGCACCCGTGGACGGCCGCCTCTGCGGCCACCAGCAGGTCGAGCCCGAGCAGTGCGCGCGTCCGGACGGGATCCCCGAGCCTGGACAGCGCCTCACGCAGCCCCCCCGTACCCAGCGGCCTCTCGCCGCCGTCGACCACCGCGCGAGTGCAGGCGAGACCGCCCGAGCTCCCGTCGGCGAACCGGACGACGCACCCTATCCCGAGCTCCTCGACCGCATCGACGACGGCCGCCTCCACGTCGACACCGAGACCGCGGCCGGCTTGGGCGAGGGCGGAGAGGATCATGTCGCCCGAGACGCCCGACGCTAGGTCGAACCAGGCGACGCGCCCCGTCATCGCTTTCGGGTCACCCGGGCGGCGAAGAACCCGGCCCCGAAGCCGTTGTCGATGTTCACGACCACGACCTGCGGGGCGCACGAGTTGAGCATCCCGAGCAGGGCGGCGAGGCCGTCGTAGGAGGCGCCGTACCCGATCGAGGTGGGGACCGCGACCACCGGAGCTCCCGTGAGCCCGGCCACGACGGTGGGGAGGGCCCCCTCCATCCCGGCCACGACGACCAGACAGTCGGCAGCGGCGAGGCGGTCGGCCTCCGCGAGCACCCGGTGGAGGCCGGCGACCCCGACGTCGTAGACCCGGTCCACGGTGGCGCCGCCGGTCTCCGCGGTCACCGCGGCCTCCTCGGCCACCGGGAGGTCGCCCGTGCCCGCGGACACCACGGCCACCGTCCCGGCCGTGACGACCGGCTCCCGCGCCACCCGGATCATCCGCGGCGTCTCGAGCCACTCGGCCTGGGGGGTCAGCGTCCGGACCGCGTCGTACTGCTCGACGCTCGATCTGGTCACGAGCACGGGCCCCCGGTCCCGCTCGACGATCCGCGCGACGATCTGCGCGACCTGGTCGGCCGTCTTCCCCATGCCGAGCACGGCCTCCGGGAGGCCCCACCGGGCCTCGCGCAGGTGGTCGACGCGGGCGAACCCGAGATCGGAGATCGGCTGGTCCTGGGTCATGGTCGGTCCCGGTCTGCCGGGGGCGTCATTGTAGTATCGGACGCGCTATGACCAACCCAGCGGTCTGGATAGCCCTGGCCGTGGGCGTGGTGGCCCTAGCTGCATCGGTGGGCGTCTTCCTGTCCTACTCCTCGGTGCGCCGCCGGCTGCTCGTCCTTCAGGGCAAGGCAGGGCAGGCGGACATCCTCGAGGCGACCGCCCGCCAGGTGGAGCACGTCAACGTCCTGCGCGAGGAGATCCGCGGTCTCTCTTCCCACCTGGCCGCGCTCACCGAGGCGTTCCGCAAGGCGACCCAGCGCGTGGCCATCTACCGCTACGACGCCTTCGAGGACATGGGAGGGAAGCTCTCGTTCTCGGCGGCGTTCCTCGATGCCAACGGCGACGGTGTGGTCGTCACCTGCATCAACGGCCGCCAGGAGGCCCGGACGTACGCGAAGCCCGTCGAAGCCGCGCGTTCGGTCTACAACCTGTCGCCCGAGGAGGAAGAGGCGATCCGCCGGGCCCTCGCGGGACAGGTGGGTTGACGTGAGGTTCGGGTTCCTCGGGCCGCCGGGGACCTTCACGCAGGAGGCGCTCCTGCAGGTGGCCGATCCCGACGCGGACGACCTCGTCTACTACCCGTCGGCCGAGGAGGTCGTGCTCGCCGTCGAGCGCGGCGAGGTCGAGCGGGGGATGGTCCCGATAGAGAACTCGGTTGAGGGGACGGTCAACGCCACCCAGGACGCTCTCGGGTTCGAGACGGAGGGTCTGGTCATCGAGCGCGAGGTCATCCTCCCCGTCCGGCTCCACCTGCTCGCCCGGCCCGGCACGGGTTTGGGTCAGGTGAGGGAGGTCTGGTCGATGCCGCACGCGACCGCGCAGTGCCGGAGGTGGCTTAGGGCCAACCTCCCGGACGCGAAGGTCCACGCGGCCAACTCGACGGCCGAGGCGGCCGGACGCGTGGCCTACGAGTCCGGATCCGCCGCGGCGATCGGACCGAACCTCGCCGCGCAGCTGTTCGGGCTCGAGGTTCTCGAGCGCGACGTGACGGACCACCCCGAAGCAGAGACGAGGTTCGTCGTGGTCGGCCACGGAGGAACGTCGCCGTCCGGACGCGACAAGACCTCGATCGTCGCCTTCATCACCGAGGACCGCCCGGGCGCGCTGCTCGAGATCCTGCAGACGTTCGCGCAGCGGACGATCAACCTGACGAAGCTCGAGTCGCGGCCGACGAAGCGGGTCCTCGGCGAGTACTGCTTCTTCATAGACATGGAGGGACACCGCGAAGACCCCCCGATCGCCGACGCCCTGGAGGAGCTCGACCGGACCGCGGCGAAGGTGAAGTTCCTGGGCTCGTACCCGCGCGCCCTCGGGGCTCTCGACGCGGAGCGCCTCGCCCGACGCGCGCGGTCGGCGAAGGTGCTCGCGGGGGGTGAGGAAGCTTGATCGACCTGAGGCTCGTGCGCGAGGAGACCGAGCAGGTGCGCAAGGCGCTCGTGCGCCGCGGAGCCGAGCAGCTGCTCGAGGACGTGCTCGCCGCCGACGAACGCAGACGTGAGCTCGTCTTCAAGCTCGACAACAAGCGCGCCGCCCACAACGAGGCATCGAAGGGGATCGGCAAGGCGTCTCCCGACGACCGCCCCAGGCTGCTCGAGGAGGCCAAGAGGCTGAAGGCCGAGGTCGAGGCCCTCGTGCCGCAGGTGGACGAGGCGGACGAGCAGCTCGAGATGCTGCTCGCCCAGATACCCAACCTCCCCCACGAGACGGTCCCGGACGGGCAGACCGACGACGACAACGTGGAGATCCGCTCGTGGGGCGACCCTTCCCAGCGTCCGGACGTCGCCGATCACCTGGACGTGGGCCGGGAGCTCGGCGTGATAGACACGGACAAGGCGGCGTGGGCCTCCGGGAGCCGGTTCGGCTACCTCATGGGGGACGCCGTCTTCCTGGAGTTCGCGCTGGTGCGCTTCGCGCTCGACCGTCTCGTCTCCCACGGGTTCCGACCGGTCGTGCCGCCGGTGCTCGTCCGACGCGAGGTGATGTTCGGGGCGGGGGCCCTCCCGGGAGACGAGGCGCAGTACTACGTGGTGCAGGACGGGCTCTACCTCACGGGGACGTCGGAGCAGGCGCTCGCCGCGCTGCACGCCGAGGAACAGATGGTCACGGAGACCCTCCCCGTCCGGTACGCCGGCTTCTCCTCCTGCTTCCGCAGGGAGGCGGGGTCGTACGGCCGCGACACCCGGGGGATCTTCCGGGTCCACCAGTTCGACAAGGTGGAGATGTTCAGCTTCTGCGACCCGGAGGTCTCCTGGGACGAGCACGGTTTCCTGGTCGAGCGCCAGGAGGAGTTCCTCCAGGCCCTCGAGCTGCCCTACCGGGTCATGAACGTCTGCACGGGCGAGCTCGGCGCGCCGGCGGCCAAGAAGCTGGACATCGAGGCCTGGTTCCCCGGACAGCGCCGCTACCGCGAGGTGATGTCCTGCTCGAACTGCACCGATTACCAGGCCCGGAGGTTGAAGATCAGGACGACCGACAAGAGGGTCCTGCACACGCTGAACGGGACGGCCATCGCGGTCGGCCGGACCATCGCCGCGATCCTCGAGAACCACCAGCAGCCGGATGGGTCCGTCGTCGTGCCCGATGTCCTGCACCCTTACATGCCGTCCGGCCTCACGACGATCTCCCCGCGGGGGTAACGGCCCCGGACGTGACCCCCTGAGGCACGCCCGGGACCGTCGCATCGGATACGGCCTGTGGGCGCGGACCTTACAGCGGTACGCTCGGGGGCGGAGGAGTGTCCGAGCGGCCGAAGGACGCCGCCTTGAAAGCGGCTGCACCCGTGAGGGTGCCGTGGGTTCGAATCCCACCTCCTCCGCGGGAGCCTGGAGGACGGGTGACGCCTCTCGAACCCAGATCGCGCGCCCGAAGGGACTCGAACCCCTAACCTTCTGATCCGTAGTCAGACGCTCTATCCGATTGAGCTACGGGCGCATGGACGGCCATCATAGCCGTAGCACCGGTCCCGGTTCCCGGCCGGGACAGGTGGAGCGGAGGAGGCGGGATTCGAACCCGCGAGGGAGCTTTCACCCCCAACCCGCTTAGCAGGCGGGCGCACTAGACCGGACTATGCGACTCCTCCCGGCCCCCGATTGTAGGCTGGAGGCCGGTGGATCACCACATCACGGACGGTAGGTTTGACGATCCCGAGCGGTGGGTAAGCAGGAGCGCCCCCACAGGGCTGGGGGCCGCTGGACGCTGGATCATGTGGAGGGTCAGATGACCGGGTCTGTCATCGGGCGGGCGCGGGCCGCGCTCGCCCTCATCGCTGTCACCGCGGCTACGCTGGCGCCTGCCTCGGGCCGTGAACTCGGCGGCGTGGAGGTTCTGGTCCTGCACCGCGACGGTGCGGTGGCTGCGGGGGACGCCGTCCGCGACGCCGGCGGCACCGTCGGGTTGGCGCTCCCGGTCGCGAGCTCGGTCTCCGCTCTCGTGCCGGTGCGCGCCGTGAGGAGCCTGGAGGCGCAGCCGGGGGTCGTCTCGGTGACACCGAACGACCCGATCCAGATGACCCAGACCTCCTCCGATTCGACCTCGACCGTCAGGACCGTCTACGCGCGCGAGGTCGGCGCCGACCGCATGCGCTCGTCCGGCGTCGACGGGACCGGGGTCCGGGTCGCCCTGATCGACACCGGTGTCAGCCCGGCCGACCCCCGCGACGTGAGGGTGGCCTCCGTCCCTCACCCCTTCGTGCGTGACGGCGAGCGGCAGGCCTGCCTGAACCTGTCAGGGGAGGCGCACTGCCGGGACTCCTTCGGTCACGGGACGTTCATGGCCGGCCTGATAGCGGGCACCGGTGCGTCGTCCGGCGGTCGTTACACCGGGATCGCCCCCGGTGCCGAGATCGTGAGCGTGAAGATCGCCGGACGTGACGGGTCGGCCGACGTCACGAAGCTCCTGGCGGCGATCCAATGGGTCGTGTCGTTCCGTCAGGAGCTGGGGATCTCGGTCCTGAACCTCTCCCTGGGCACGAACAGCCGGGCTCCGTACCAGTACGACCCCCTCAACTACGCCGTCCAGCGTGCCTGGCGGGCCGGGATCACCGTCGTGGTCTCGGCGTCGAACCGGGGCCCGGCGCGGGAGACCATCTCGAAGCCGGCGGACGACCCGCTCGTGCTCACGGTCGGTGCGACGGACGACCACGGCACCCCGGCCATCGATGACGACCGGCTCCCGTACTTCTCCTCCCGGGGCCCGACCGCGCACGGCCTCGCGAAGCCCGACGTGGTCGCGCCGGGCTCCCTGCTGGTCTCGCTGCGGTCCCCGAACAGCTTCGTGGAGGCGTCCGACCCCAGCGGCGGCGTGGACGCGAACCACAGACGCGCGAGCGGTACCTCGATGTCCGCAGCCGTGGTGTCCGGGGTGGCCGCGCTGGTGCACCAGGCGCGCCCGGACTGGGGCCCCGACAACGTGAAGCACGCGCTGATGACGACGGCGAGACCGGTCGCCGACCGTGACCCGCTGTCCGTCGGGCGCGGGGTCGTCCACGCGCCGTCCGCCGCGTCCGCTGCCACCGGGCGGGCGAACGTCGGCGTGTCGCTGCCGCTCCAGCCGTCCGGGAGCCTCGACGAGAGTCGGGCGGACGTCCTGGTGTCCCGCGAGTGCCGCCTCGGCGAGCGGCTCCTCAACCCGAAGTGCGACCACGTCAACGGCGACCAGACCGCCAACGGCGGGACGTGGGATCCCACCGCCTACCAGAGCGACTGGACGGGATCCTCGTGGTACGGGAGCCAGTGGATCCCGTCGCTGGGATCCTCGTGGTACGGCTCGTCGTGGTACGGGAGGGACTGGATCTCGACCAACTTCCAGGGCTCCTCCTGGTACGGGAACAGCGACGACTCGCTCGACTACGGACTGCCGCTCCTCGGGTCGTCCTGGTACGGGGCGTGGAGATGAAGCGCTAGCCATGCCCCGGCCCCCCGGCGCGCCCCCACGCCTGGCCCTCGCGTCGTACATCGCCGTCCTGGCGGCGGCCTCGGGTTCGCTCGCGTGGCACCTTCAAGCGACGACCGGCGCACCCCGGGCCGGGGTTTCGTGGCTGCTCGTCCCGGTCTTCGTGGCCCTGCTCGCCGCGGCCGAGTACCTCTACGTCCGGTTCCGTTTCGGCGGGGACGTGA
>DATLFR010000123.1 GCA_035540895.1 Actinomycetota bacterium
GTCCTCGACGTGGGGTCGCCGGATGCGCGGCTCCTGCGGGCCGTCGCGGCCGAGGCTACGGCCCTCGGGAAGCGGGTGGGGGGCCGGTACCTGGTTCCCTGGCCGTCGCCGCGCGCCCGGCGCGGCCGCGTCGCCTCGTCGCGTGTCGACGAGCTGGCCCTGAGGGACCAGATGTTCGACGTCGTCTGGGCGGGGGGGTGGCTGCACTGCGCGGCCGACCCGGTCCGGGCCGCCCGGGAGCTGGCCAGGGTGACCCTGCCGGGCGGGACGTTGTTCGCGGTCCTGCCCGGCCCGGGCTCGAGGTCCTGGCTCCAGCGGGCGGCGCGGGACCTGCGCGCTCCGGGGCCGCTGCGCGCCTACCTCGACGCGTCGCGGGGGTTCGACGCGAGCTCGTTCGTCCGGACCCTAGAGGACCAGGGCTGCACGGTCACCTGGGGGCCGAGGGTGGCTTCGCCGCTGGCTCCCCTGCTCGGCCGACTCGCCCCACGGGAGCCCGCCTGGCGCCTGGCGGTGGCGCGCCTCCCCGGCCCCCGGACCGGACGGATGCCCATCGAGGTCCACGACCTGCCAGGTTGGACCCCGCGTCGCGTCGAGCGCCTGCTCGCCGGCCTCCCCGTCGCCCGTGGCTACCGGGTGGTGGTGAAGCCGCTGCGCTACAGGACCCGGCCCCACGTGCAGGCCTGGTGCGAGTTCGACGAGCGCCGCATCACGATCCAGGTGCCCGTCCCCTTCCGTCCCTTCACGGAGCGGATCCCGTACCGGGCTCGGCGACTCCCGGGGAAGGGGCTCAGGTTCGCCTGGTCGGTCCTCCGTCTGCGGTTCGACCGGCCGCACGAGCTGATCCGGTACCTGTACCTGCACGAGTACTACCACTGGTACCTGCGGGAGGTGCGCGGGCGCCCGAGCGCGGCTGAGACCGCGTGCGACCGGTTCGCCCTCCAGCGGATGTGAGCTCAGGTCAGGACCCGACGCGCCACGTGAGATGGCCGCGCATGGCGTCGAGGAACGCGGCGGGGTCGAAGGCCTCCGCCGGCGCCAGGACCCCGGCCCGGGGGGGACCACCGTCGGCGAGCCGCTGCAGGGCCTCCGCGCACGCGGCCGCCGTCATCCCGTACATGTCGTGCCCCTCGACCGTGCACCGCACGCCGTCCGCGACCGCCACCACCTCGTAGCGCCCCCTGCCTCGCTCCTCGGGCGAGGGACCGTCCGTCCCGGCGAGCGGCTGGGCCAGCGAGGCCGCCTTCCCGGCGCCCCGGATCAGAGCCGACGCCGCCTTCGGCAGGCGCATGTACGTCGACACGTTGCGGGCCCCCGTATGCCTCGGCACCGTGACCGGCTCTCCGCCGGGCCAGAGCGCGACGTTGGCCTCCCCCTCCGCGAACAGGAACCGCCTTCCGTCGCCGCCGATCCGGTCCTCGACGAGCCGGCCCTCCTTCCAGACCAGGCAGGGGAGGGCGGCGACGCGCATCCCGGTGCGCTTCGTCCCGCCCGACGCCTTCGCCTTCCGGATCAGGTAGTGGACGTCGATGCGGTCCGGGGTCCCGCCCGCCGCCTGTGCGGCCAGGGCGGCCGCCATATCGCCCGGGACGTAGTCGAACCCGATGGCCGGGACGACCGCGATCCCCGCCGACGAAGCGGCGCGGTCGTACCGCTCGAACACCGTCCGCATGAACGCCTGCTCCCCGGTCGTGTCGATGTAGTGCACGCCTGCCTCCACGGCCGCCCGGACGACGGGCTCCCCGTGGTCGACGAACGGGCCCACGGTCGTGACGAGTGCGTCGCAGCCGGCGAGAGCCCGGACCAGGGAGGCCTCGTCGCCCGCATCGGCCACCCTGCGCTCAAGATCGCCCGGCAACGCGTCGAGCTTCTCGCGGCTGCGGCCGATCGCGACGAGGTCGACCCCGCGGGAGACGAGCTCCTGGACCACCAGGGCGCCGGTGTAACCGGTCGCCCCGACCACCGCTGCCCTCACGGGGTGAGGACCGTCCGGATCACCTTCCCGGCCTCCATCGCCTCGAAGGCCGCGTTGACGTCGTCGAGTCCGGCCCGGTCCGAGATGAGGTCTTCCAGGTTCAGTCGACCGGCCTGCCACAGCCTCAGGAATCGGGGGATGTCCCGCTTCGGGTCGCAGGACCCGTACCAGCACCCCAGCAGCCGGGTCTCGTTGTAGGTGAGGAAGAAGCTCTGGACGGTGAAGTCCTCACCGAAGGGGGCGACGCCCACGAAGACCGTCGTGCCGCCGCGGCGGGTCAGCTCCAGGACCTGTCGCTGCAGCGCCGCGGCACCCACCACCTCGAACGCGACGTCGGCACCCCGACCGTCGGTGAGCTCGAAGACGGCGGTCTTCGTGTCCGTCTCCTTGGCGTTGACGGTGTGCGTGGCCCCGAACCGGGTGGCCATCTCGAGCTTGGAGTCGAGGGCGTCTATCGCGATGACCCGCTCGGCTCCCGCCAGGACCGCTCCCTGGATGACGTTGATGCCGACCCCTCCGCACCCGAGGACGGCGACCGAGTCGCCGGGCTGCACC
>DATLFR010000124.1 GCA_035540895.1 Actinomycetota bacterium
AGGCCTGGCCTGGGCGGTCACCCAGGCGGCGCGATACGACCTGGACAACGTGAGCCGGGTCGCCAGCCGGCTGGAGGGGTACTCGACCGCCCTGCGCGCCGTGGCCAGGAAGCCCATCACCGGGTTCGGCCTCGGGTCGGCGGCGGACGCGTACGACGAGGAGTTCGTGAGCCTCGGCCTGGAGCACTTCACCACCCACAACATGTTCCTGAAGCTGCAGATCGAGCTGGGGGTCGTCGGCGTCCTGCTGTGGCTCGCCCTCCTAGTCCCCCTCGCGGTGAGGGCGGTCGGGGCCAGCTCGGACCACGACGCCTCGCCCCTCGCGGCCGTGATGCTGGCCGCCCTCGTCCTCAACGGCGTGGTGGGGTCGGGTCTGGACGCGTGGCCGGTGAGTGGGCTCGCCCTCTTCCTCGCCGCGGCGGCCGTGGGGAGCAGTCAACGACCGTGGACGTGATCGCGTTCCCTCTCCACTCCTGGTCGAAGGGCCTGAGGGAGGGGTTCCGGACCCGGGACCTGCACATCCTCCAGCACCTGGCCCGCCACCCGGAGGTGGAGCGCATCCTGGTCGTCGACCGACCGGTGACCCTCGCCGAGTGGGTGGCCCGCCGCGAGCCGCTGGGGTTGCCCGGGCACGGGTCCGAGCGGCTCTCGCGCACCTCCCGCCTCGTCGAGGCCGGCGACCGCACCCATGTGCTCCGGACGTTCGTTCCGGCACTCGTCGGTCCCGTCCTCCGTCGACGGGCCTGGCTGCACCGCGCGTTCCGTCCCGCCCTCGGCCCGATGGTGCGCAGAGCGGCCGGACGCATCGGCGTCCGTCGACCGGTGGCCCTGTGCTGGAACGTGAACGCTCTCCCCGTGGCCGGCTCCCTCGGACATCCCCTGGCGATCGACCTCCTCGACGACTGGCTCCGCCACCCCCAGTACCGCGCAGCCCACCCGCGACTCAGGGGCCTGTACGAGGCGTACCTGCCCGCGGCAGCCGCGGTCACGTCCAACTCGGTCGAGACGGCGCGCCGCTACTCCTACCTGAGGGACGACATCCGGCCGATCCTGAACGGCGTCGATCCGGACCCCTTCTCACACCAGACCGAGGTCCCCCCCGACCTGGCGTCGCTGCCCGGTCCGATCCTCGGTTACGTCGGGAAGCTGCAGGAGCGTCTGGACGTGGGCTTGGTCTCCCACCTGTCCGGCCGATTCCCGCGCGCATCGATCGTGCTGCTCGGACCCGTGCTCTCGCGACGGCACATCGCCCCCCTGCGGTCGCTGCCCAACGTCCACCTCCTCGGTGACCGTCACTACAGCCTGCTCCCCGCCTACGTGCGCGCCTTCGACGTGGCGATCGCGCCGCACGCGGTGGGGGAAGCCGAGATCGGCGGGGACATGATGAAGCTCTACGAGTACGCGGCCGCGTCCAGACCGATCGTCACCACACCGGTCGCGGGCACCGACCGCTTCCCGACCATCGACGTCCGCGGCACGGCGAGCGGGTTCGGCGATGCCGTCGCCCGCTACCTCGAGGAGGCGATCTCGTCCGTCGAGCATCCATGGGTCCACTCGCACACCTGGTCTGCGCGCACGGCAGAGCTCGTCGAGCACATCCGTTCCGCCGTAGAGGCGGCGACGTGAGGATCGCGATGCTGGGCACCCGCGGGGTGCCCGCGCGTTACTCGGGGTTCGAGACGTGCGTGGAGGAGGTTGGACGGCGTCTCGTCGCACGGGGCCACGAGGTGACCGTCTACTGCCGTGGCTCGGGTCCGGACCGTCACCTCGGGATGCGGCTCGTCCACCTCCCGGCGCCGAGGCTGAAGGTGGCGGAGACCCTCGTCCACACCCTCTTCAGCGTCGTCCACGCCTCCAGGCAGCGATACGACTCTGTCGTCCTCTTCAACGCGGCCAACGCCGTCCTGTTGCCGCTCGTGCGGGCTCCCATGGCCGTGCACGTGGACGGGCTCGAGTGGAAGCGAGCGAAATGGGGGCCGGTAGGGAAGCGCTGGTACCTCGCCTCCGAGCGTCTCGCCGTGCGGTGGGCGGACACCCTCATCGCCGACGCCGCGGGGATCTCCGCCTACTACCGGGACCGCTACGGCGCGGACACCCGCCTCATCTCCTACGGGGCCCCCATCGTCGGGGGGCCCGACCCTGAGCGTCTGAGCTCGATGGGGCTGTCACCCGCGGGCTTCCACCTGATCGTCGCCCGCTTCGAGCCTGAGAACAACATCGACCTGATGCTCGAGGGCTACCGGCGCTCCTCGATCGGGCTCCCGCTCGTGGTCGTGGGCGACGTCTTCTACCGCAGCGCCTACGCGCGCGAGGTGCGCGCGCGGTACTCCGGTGTTCCAGGGGTCAGGTTCGTGGGGGGTGTCTGGGACCAGGAGCTCCTCGACTCCCTCTACGCGGGGGCGGCCACCGTGCTGCACGGCCATTCGGTCGGCGGGACGAACCCCTCGCTCCTGCGGGCGATGGGGGCGGGGGCGACCGTGCTCGCCTTCGATGTCACGTTCAACCGGGAGGTGCTCGGCGACACCGGGAGGTTCTTCTCCGACCCGGACGGGCTCGCGGAGCTGCTCCGGTCCCACGCCGCCGGCGACCTCCCAGCCCTCGGGGACCGCGCCCGCGGACGCGCTCGGGAGCGCTACGTGTGGGACGACGTGGCTCGAGCCTACGAGGACCTCTGCCGCGAAATATCCGCCTAGCCGGAATACCATTCCGGTGATGGAATCGGGACTCCTGCAGTACCTCAGGCTCTTCCGCAAGCGCCTCTGGTTGGCAGCCGGTGTCGCCGCGGTCGTGGTCGGCCTGGCGGTCGCGTACTCAGTCACCGCCACCCCCCGCTACGAGGCGACCGCCCGCCTGCTGGTCGGACAGAGCCAGATATCGAGGACCGAGGTGCAGCAGGGCGTCCAGATAGCCCTCCTCTCCCAACAGCTGCTCGAGACGTACGCCGACCTCATCAAGCGGAGGCCGATCGCCGAGAAGGCGGTGGAGGAGGCGGGGCTCCCCGTCCAGCCGGCCGATCTCGCCGAACGGCTCCGCGCCGAGCCCGTGGGCAACACGCTCGGGATAGAGCTGAGCTACCGGACGACCGATCCCGTCCTGGCTCAGCGGGTCGTGAACGCGGTCGCGGAGGCGTTCGTCTCGGAGGTGGAGCGGCTCGAGACCCCGGGTGCGGGCGAGGCAGCTGTGAAGGTGACCGTGGTGGAGCCGGCGATGCAGCCCGACGAACCGGTCAGCCCCAAACCGGTTCGCAACGTCGCCATCGCACTGGTGCTGGGCGCCCTCCTCGGCTCCGGCGCCGCGGTCCTGGGCGAGCAGCTCGACGTGAGGGTCAAGAGCCGCGAGCGCGCCGAGGAGCTCCTGGGTGTCCCGGTGCTCGCGTCCATCCCGCGGATCCGCGGCGAACGCGACGGCGTGTACCTGGAGCGCGACCCGCAGTCGCCCACCGCGGAGGCCTTCCGCAAGATGCGCACCGCCGTGCGCTTCCTGGAGGTGGAGCACCCGATCCGCACGCTGGTCGTCACCTCTCCGTTCGCCGGGGAAGGCAAGACGACGAACGCGACCAACCTGGCGGTCGCCTTCGCGCAGGCCGGGGTGCGTACGGTGCTCGTCGAGGCCGACCTGCGCCGCCCCACGCTGCACAGGGCGTTCCCGACCCACCGGGACCGAGGGCTGACCACCTACCTGGTCGCCCGGGCCACCCTCGACGACTCCGTCGTGGAGACACCGGTGAAGGGGCTCGCGGTGCTGCCCGCCGGAGCCATCCCCCCCAACCCGGCCGAGCTGCTCGCCTCGAAGCAGATGACCGACGTACTGGAACGCCTGGGCAGGCGGTTCGACCTGGTCATCGTGGACACGCCCCCCATCCTGCCCGTGGCCGACGCCTCGGCCCTGGTGCCCAGGGTGGACGGCGTCATCCTGGTCATCCGCGCCGGACAGACCCGCGACGACCGTGTGAAGGAAGCGGGGGAGCTGATCCGCAAGGTGGGGGGCAGGCTGCTCGGGTCGGTGATGAACGGACAGAAGGCGGGCCGCGACGACGAGGGGTACTACCGCTACTACGGGTACCGCTCACCGTTCGAGCGGGAGCCAGCCGCCCGGACCGTCCCCGCGCCCGTGCAGGAGGGAGCTCGGCCCCAGCGCTGAGCTAGCCGGGGATGTCGCGCGGGTCCTCCCCGTAGGTGAACTCGTCGGCGATCTTCCCGTCCTGGTTGTGGACGATGACCTGCCCCAGGCCTTGCTGCTTCGCCAGCTCCTTGGCCTCGTTCACCGCGTCGTCCTTGTTGTCGCGGACGACCTCGTACTCGGCCCCCTGGGCGGCCACCTTCCAGCCGTTGCCGAACGGGGTGACGTGATAGGTGACTCGCTCGGACATGACGCCTCCTGTCTCGGATGCGTTGGGCCATACCCGAGGCACCGGGAGCCGTAACGCCCTAGAGCGGCTCCCTTGAGGGCTCGGAGACGACGTGGGCGCCCCCGCCCGTCGGCTCAGACCCCGGCATGACACCTGCCTGGGAGACCGGAGACGGACGCGCGTAGCTGTCGCCGGCTTCGTCGCGCGGATAGCAGAGGTTCCGGAAGACCGC
Source organism: Actinomycetota bacterium (assembly GCA_035540895.1). Lineage (NCBI taxonomy): Bacteria > Bacillati > Actinomycetota > Actinomycetota bacterium. Next base: position 4,581 of record DATLFR010000124.1, read on the forward strand.
GATGAGGGAGGGGTTGGGCCCGACGGGATCGAGGGCGGAGAGCCTGGCCGGATCGAGCGGCGGCACAGGCACATGGGTGATGAGCGGATGCTCCCGACGCTCGCCGCGCTCATCCGCTCCGAACAGGATCTCGTGCATCTTCTCGCCCTTGCGGAGTCCAGTGAAGACGATCTCGATCTCGCGGTCCGCCCGGGCCGCCATGCGCTCGGCGACGTCGCGGATCCGGACAGGCTCCCCCATGTCGAGGATGAGCACCTCACCATCGCGACCGATGGCGCCGGCCTGGATGACGAGTTGCACGGCCTCCTCGATCGTCATGAAGAACCGCGTGATGTCCGGGTGGGTGACCGTTAGCGGACCGCCCTGCTCGATCTGGTGGCGGAAGGTCTCGAGCATGGAGCCGCGGCTCCCGAGCACGTTGCCGAAGCGCACGCTCATGAACGTGCCCTTCCCCTCCCCGGCGAAGGTCGCGGTCAGGCGCTCCGCCACGCGCTTGGAGTAGCCGAGCACGTTCTCGGGGTCGGCCGCCTTGTCGGTGGAGATGTTCACGAACTTCTCCACGCCGAACATGTGGGAGACCTCGAGCATGGCGAGCGTCCCGTAGACGTTCGTCCGGACGGCTTCGCCGGGGTGTGACTCGAGCAGGGGGACGTGCTTCAGCGCGGCGGCGTGGAAGACGACGTCGGGGTGGTGCTCCGAGAAGATCTCCCTGAGTCGGCGCTTGTCGCGGATGTCGCAGAGCAGGAGGTTGGGGGAGTCGAGGTCGGGCTTCCCAGCGATCGACAGCTGGACGTTCAGCAGGGCGGACTCGTCGCGATCGAGCATGAGGAGCTTCCCCGGCCCGAAACGGTGCAAC
>DATLFR010000125.1 GCA_035540895.1 Actinomycetota bacterium
TCTCCACCTGCATCGCGAGCTGGTACGAGACCGGACGCGTGACGGCGACCGGGGAGCGGTACGACCCGCGGCTGCTCACCGCCGCCTCCCGGACCCTCCCCTTCGGCACCCGGCTCGTCGTCACCGAGATGTCGACCAACCGATCGGTGGTGGTCCGGGTGAACGACCGGGGGCCGTACGTGGACGGCCGGTGCATCGACCTCTCGCGCCAGGCGTTCTCGCTGATCGCGCCGACCGGCGCCGGGCTGATCGCCGTGAGGCTCGAGATGCTGAACGAGCAGGCGCCCGTGCTCGTCCACCAGACCCAGGTGGCGGAGGGGCCCGACCGGTAGGACCGGTCAGTCCCGCTGCTTCGCCCGCTTCGTCTCCCGGCCTCGGACCGCCCTGTCCAGCGTCCGCTTGCGCAGACGGATGGACACGGGCGTCAGCTCCACGAGCTCGTCCACGGACACGAACTCCAGCGCCTGCTCCAGCGAGAGCACGCGATGGGGGACGAGCCGGATCGCGTCGTCGGACCCCGCAGCGCGGATATTCGTCTTCTGCTTCTCCTTCGTGGGGTTGACGTCCATATCGTCGTGGCGGGCGTTCTCGCCCACGATCATCCCCTCGTACACCTCGGTGCCCGGTCCAATGAACAGCTCGCCGCGCTCCTGGAGCTGGTCCAGCGCGTAGGAGGTCGTGACCCCAGCGCGGTCGGCGACGAGCACGCCGGTCATCCGGTGGCGGATCTCGCCCGCCCACGGCTCGTACCCGGCGAAGACGTGGTGGAGGATCGCCGTGCCCTTCGTATCGGTAAGCATCTGGGTGCGGAAGCCCAGCAGGCCCCGGGCGGGGACCCGGAACTCCAGACGTACCCACCCCGTCTGGTGGTTCGTCAGCGACGACATCCGGCCCTTCCGCAGGGAGAGCTGCTCGGTCATCACGCCGATGAACTCCTCGGGGACGTCGATCGTCACGTCCTCGACCGGCTCGCACAGCTTGCCGTCGACCTCCCTGGTTATGACCTCCGGCTTCGAGACCTGGAGCTCGTAGCCCTCGCGGCGCATCTGCTCGATCAGGACGGCCAGCTGCAGCTCACCCCTCCCCTGCACCTCGAAGGTGTCGGGCGAGTCGGTGGGCAGCACCCGGACGGACACGTTGCCCAGCGCCTCACGCTCGAGGCGGGCCTTGAGGTGGCGGGCGGTGAGGAACTTGCCCTCGCGCCCGGCTAGGGGCGACGTGTTCACCCCGAACTCCATGTGCAGGCTCGGCTGGTCGACGTGCAGGAGCGGGAGCGGACGCGGATCGGCGGGGTCGGTCACCGTCTGGCCGACCAGGACCTCCTCCAGGCCGGCGATGGCGACGATGTCTCCCGCCTCGGCCCGGTCCACCGGCGCGAAACCGAGACCGCTCGGGCCCATCAGCTTCGTGACGCGTTGGGGAGCCGAAGGGCCGTCCTCCCCGGCGACGACGACCGTGTCGCCCGTGGCGATCGCGCCGTTGCGGATCCGCCCGATCGCGAGCCGGCCCACGTAGGGGTCCGCGTCGAGGTTGGACACGATCACCTGCAGAGGGTGTCCGGCGGTGAACCTCGGGGGCGGGGTGACCTCCAGCAGCGCCTTGAAGAGCGGCCCCAGGTCGTCGGAGAGCATGTCCGCGGCCGGACCGGCGCGTCCTTCCCGCGCGTTGGCGTAGACGACCGGGAACTCGATCTGGTGCTCGTCCGCGTCCAGGTCGAAGAAGAGCTGGTAGACCTCGTCCAGCACCTCCTGGGGCCGGGCGTCCTTGCGGTCCACCTTGTTGAGGCAGACGACGATCGGGAGCCGGCGATGCAGCGCCTTGTGCAGGACGTAGCGCGTCTGAGGCAGCGGTCCCTCGGACGCGTCGACGAGGAGCAGCGCCCCGTCCACGATGTGAAGGGAACGCTCCACCTCCCCGCCGAAATCGGCGTGCCCGGGGGTGTCGACGATGTTGATGCGGACCCCGTCCACGGTGACCGAGGCCACCTTGGCCAGGATCGTGATGCCTTTCTCGCGTTCGAGGTCCATCGAGTCCATGACCCGGTCGACGAGCTCCTGGTGCTCCCGGAACGTGCCGGTCTGGCGGAGCATGGCGTCGACGAGGGTCGTCTTGCCATGGTCCACGTGCGCGATGATCGCGAGGTTGCGGATCTGCTCCTGCGTCTGCATGACCTAAGTGAATCAGGCGGAGGCCGGCGCCGCAGCGCGCCCTACGGCCGCCGCTCCCCGGCGCTCGCCAGGAACGGCGTGAGCAGGTCGGCCAGGACCTGCATCAGGTCCCGCGCGCGGAGGTGCAGGTCACGGGACCGTCCGTCCGCGGCGCATAGGGTCCCGGCGACCCCGCCGTCCTCCCCGACGACCGGGAATCCCGCGTACGTGACGATGCCCAGGGACGCGGCCGAGGGAGGGTCACCCATGCCCACGGCGACGTCGGACGAGAAGGCAGGCCCCTCCACCAGCGCCCGGCGGCAGATGGTGTCGGTCCAGGCGATCCGGTCTCCGGCTCTGATCCTGAGCGTTCCCGTGTTGTAGGCCTGGACGATCTCCTGCTCCTCCGCAGCCCAGTCGATGCGGGTGAGGTAGACCGACTCCAGCCCCGTCAGCGCCTGGACCGTGCGGAGGACCGACCCTACGACGGACGCGGCGTCCAACGAGCGATCCGTCCCCGGTGGGAGCTTCGCCGGGGCAGCCACGGGCAGCTGGACCCGGAAGCAGGCTCCTCCCCCCGGACGAGGGTCCACCCACACCTTTCCGCCCGCCAGCTGCGCCAGCCGGGCGACGAGGGAGAGTCCTATCCCGACGCCGGGTGAGTGCTCGACGCGGCCGGGGCCCTGGAAGAACGGGTCGAAGATCGCCTCCCGCAGGTGGGCCGGGACGCCCGGCCCGGCGTCCTCCACCGAGAGCAACGCACCCCCCTCGACCCGCGTCACGCTGACCCAGATGGGGACGTCGTCCTCCGTGTACCGGACGGCGTTCGACAGCAGGTTCTCCACGATCCTCTCGACGTGGCCGGCCTGGACCCACGCCTCGACGGGCTCCACGGAGACCGACAGTCTCCGTCCGTCCACGGCCCCCGCCACGGCCACGACGCGCTCGACCACGTGGTCCAACCGGGTCGGCTCCCCCACCGGCCGGACCGTCCCCCGCGCCAGGCGGTCGACGTCGAGCAGGTCCCCCAGGAGTCGGTCCAGCCTCTGGGCGTTCGCGACCAGGCGCTCCAGGAAGTCCGCCCGTTGCTCCGGGGAGAGCCTCTCGTCCGCCCGGCGCATCGTGTCGACGTACCCGAGGACGTTGGTGAGCGGCGTCCTCAGCTCGTGGGAGACGGCCGAGAGGAATGCGTCCTTCATCTCGTTCGCCTCCGACAGCGCCTTCGCGTGGGCCGTCTGGAGGGAGAGCGCATCCTCGAGGGCCTGGGAGGTCGCTCGCTCCTGTACGACCTCCCTCGAGAGGGCGCCGACCCGGACCCCGCCCAGCAGCACCGTGACGGCTGCTAGGCCCAACGTCGGGTAGATCTCCCACGTCGCGCCCCGCGCCACCTGGACGGCCACCACTCCCAGGGGGACGAGGGAGGCGGTGGCGGTCACGGTCCTGCGCATCCTGCGGCTGATGGCCGTGCTCGGGGTGCGCGCCTGCGTGCGCCCCAGGTCCCGCATCGATGGATGCAGCGCCGCCGCTCCCCAAGAGATCAGGAAGAGCATCCACGGGACGAAGAGGAGATCGTCGTCGGGGAACCTCCCGGACAACCGGGCCGCCGTCCACGCGAAATCGGGTACCACCAGCAGCGCCACCGCGGCGATCATGAGCCGGAAGGACGTCCCGCGCTCGCCGTACGTCAGACCGAAGAGGGCGAGGATGCCGAGCAGGATCGTGTCCGCGATCGGGTAGTACGCCCGCACGACCGTCTCCACGATCCCGGCCAACGGATCGGAGGCGTGGGGAGCGAGGAAGATCGCCCAGACCAGGGACGCCATGCCCAGCGTGATCATCGCCGCGTCGAGGTACGGAGTGGCGTCGTTCGAACCCGTGCCCCGCGCGCGCAGGAGGAGCATGAGGCCGGCGGAGAACAAGACATACATCACAGCGAAGAACAGATCGGCCGGGCTGACGCCGGAGCCGTCGTCCCCGAGGGCCGCCTCCGCCAGCCAGACCAGGCTGGCCGCGAGCCAGAACCCCACCCCCGCAGCGATGAGGATCCACGGCACCCGGGGCACGGGACGATGGATCCTCACGCCTGCGACGACACCGGCGAACCCGAGGGCGGAGACGGCCGAGAACAGGATGTCGCGAGAGAGCCCTGGGGACGGGAGCGCCATGAACAGCGCGACGGCCACCCCCCCGACGAGGCCGTAGACCACGAGCGCCGACGTCGTGGTGCGAGCGTGTGTCGGTCTGAGCCCCACGGCCTCCTCCGGGACGGAGCCCCTTCCCTACCCGAGACGGGACACTACCCGCCGGGAGGTCGGGTCATGTCATCTTGTCGGAGATGATCCGTATCGTCCTGCTCGTCGTGGCACTCACCCTGACCGGGTGCGCGTCGGACCTCCCCACCGCGTCCCCGTCACCCCACCCTGAGCTCGGGGAGCCCGCGGAGGGCTTCGACGACCCGGAGGGGGCGGTCCGCGCGCTGGTCGACGAGTTCATGGAGGCCCGTCTGTCCGGGTCGGGAGCCGAGGTGCACCTGACGCCGGTCGCTCAGGAGCAGTACGCGTCCGGCTCCCCCGCGCTGTACGACCCGTCCTACCGGGGCTGGGAGCTGCGCTCGCTCGAGGCGGCGGACGCGAACTCGTACGAGGTCGAGGTGGTCATCGAGCGGTCGGACGGTGGTCCGCTCTCCGAGCGGCTGGGCGTCGGACCGGGCGACAACGTCGAGGGGAGACCCACCCCCTACCTCGTCCGGTTCGCGATGGCGGCTTGAGACGGGTCCGGCTCGCCGCGCTGGTCGCCGTCTACCTCCTCGCCACCCTCTTCGCCTTCGGTTCGGCGCTGTCGATCCTCTTCGAGCTCCAGGGTTTCCCGACCGGCCGTGACTCCCCGAGGAAGTGGTACGTGGCGCTCCAGGTCCTCGCGCTCACTGCGTGTGCGGCCGCGCCACTGGTCGCGACGAGGGTCCTCGCGCGGGACCGATCCCGCACCCCGGCCGTGATCTACCTGGCCGCGGTGGTCCTCGTGGCCGCGGTCATGGGGATCAGGGTCGGCTGACCCGTCACAGGGACGACTCGCGGAGCCCGCCGAAGCCGCGCCACAGCAGGGCCACGAGCAGCGTCACCAGCGTCTCCCGGTCCACGTCCGGCTGGTGGAGCCACCGATCGGTGGCCATCTGCACCATGCCCACGAGCCCGTGCGCCCACGGCTCGGCGGGGATGGGCGCCATGCCCAGCGCGTCCATCTCGGCCGCCATCACGTCGGCCACCTCGTCGGCGACGGCGCGCATGAAATCGGTGATCGCCTCCTGCGCGCTCCCCTCCTCCCGGACGGCCCGTCGCATCAGGAAGTCGTAGGCCTCCCGATGGGTGTCGATGAACGCCACGTATGCCTCGATCGTGCGGTGCAGACGCTCGAGTGGGTCCCCACCGGCCGTGAGCGCCGCGCGCAGCTCGGGGAGCAGCTCGTCGAGGTAACGCTGGGCGAGGGAGGCGAACAGGCTGCCCTTGTCGCCGAAGTACCGGTACAGGACGACCTTCGTCACCCCGGCCTCGGCCGCGATGTCGTCCATCGAAGCGCGGGGGCCCAGCCGGCGGATCGCCCGGTCGGCGGCGTCGAGCAGCCGCGCGCGCCGGTCGCTCTTCCACGCCTCCCCCCGGGTGGCCACGACCCGCGCGTTCATGTAACCTATGGTAACAGTAACCGCTGGTTACACGTGGGAGGCCACCGTGGACGTCTCGAACGAGGTCATCTCGCCCGAGCGCCTCTACGGGCTGTGGGAGCAGCACAACTGGAGCGCCAACTCCATCGACTTCACGCCCGATGCCGGGCACTGGCGTGAGCGCTTCGACGACAGGCAGCGCGAGAGCGTCCTGTGGATCTCCTCGATGTTCCTGGTCGGCGAGGAAGCGGTCGCCCGCACGCTCACGCCGGTGATGGACGCTTCGCCCGAGCTGTCCGACCAGATCTTCCTGGCCACCCAGATCGTCGACGAGGCGCGGCACCACGTCTTCTTCGACCGGTTCCTCCGCGAGGTGGCCTCGGTCGGGTCCGACACGACGACCACCCTGCGCAAGGCCGAGTCCCACCTCACCTGGGGATTCCGTCAGGTCTTCGGCGAGCTCGACCGCGTCACGGACGAGCTGCGCCGCAAACCCCGCGACCGAGCGCTGCTCGCGCAGACGGTCTCCCTGTACCACCTGGTCGTCGAGGGGCTGCTGGCCGTGCCCGGACAGCACTTCCTGCGGGAGTCGATGAAGCGGATGGACGTCATGCCCGGGTTCCGCCAGGGGGTCCAGCACGTGGCCAACGACGAGTCGCGCCACGTCGCGTACGGGGTCCTGCTCCTGGGGCGTCTCGTCCGCTCGTCGCCCGAGTGCCGAGCCGCCGCGATCGAGATGTGGGACCGCGTCCTGGGGTGGGCGGCCGGTGTCTTCGCTCCCCCGGGCATGGACGAGGCCTACCCGCGGGCGCTCGGGTTCGGGGTCCCGGAGGTCTTCGCCTTCGGGATGCGGTCGTTCGAGACGAAGGTGCGCCGGGCCGGGATCGACCCGTCCGATATCCCCATGCTCTCGCGGCTGGAGAGCGACCTCAGCTACGAGGAGCGCGCCACGAGGGCCTGGGAGCTGGTCCGGTGCGGCGTGATCGGCACCGATGCCGAGCCGAGTCCGACCCCGGAGGTCCTGCGCATGATCTTCGAGATCATGGCCGACGAGGCCCAGCCCGACGTGCTCCGCCGGATAGGCGGGACCGTGGAGTGGCGGTTCTCCGACGGCCCGGCGTGGCACGTGCGTGCGAACGACGGACACGTGGAGGCGGTGGACGCGCCCGCCGACTCGCCGGCCCTGGTCATCCGCACGACCGTGCCGGAGTGGACGAAGGTGGCCGTGCAACGCACCGACCCCCTGCGCTCGGTCGTCGGGGGTCGGATGCGGATCGACGGGCCGCTGAGCGCCAAGCTCAAGCTCTCGAAGCTGTTCGGACGCCCTCTGGTGGGCGCGGGAAGGAGGAAGCGATGAGCGACGCGTTCCAGGACATCGATGTCTCCCAGATCTCGGCGGAGGAGTTCTCCGGGCTGGTCGGACAGCTCGACGACGACCAGCTGCGCGAGATCCTGCGCGGCGTGGGAGCCAAGAAGGTGCTGGACGGGATCTTCGGACGCATGCGCGACCACTTCCGTCCGGACCGGGCGGGCGACCTCGACACCACGATCGGTTTCACCATCAGCGACGAGGGAGCCGAGTACGACTACGCGGTCAGGATCGCCAACGGCACCTGCACGATCGACGAGGCGAAGCCCGCCGACCCCCGCGTCGCGCTGGGCACCGACCTCGTCACGTTCGCGAAGCTCGTCACCGGCCACGCCGACGGTCCCCAGCTGTTCATGCGGCGCCAGCTGAAGGTGTCCGGCGACCTCATGTTCGCTACGCGGGTGATGACGTTCTTCGACCGCCCGAAGGCCTAGTGGGACTGGCGCTCCACCTCTGAACCGGACGACCCGACCAGGAAGTCGAGGTCGACGCCCTCGTCGGCCTGCAGCACGTGGTCGACGTAGAGCTTGTACCAGCCGCGGTCCGGGGGCCGAGGCGGCTCCCAGGTCCGCAGCCGATCGGCGAGCTCGGCCTCCGACACCTCGAGCGTCAGCCGCCGGTTCGGGACGTCGAGCGTGACCATGTCCCCGTCCCGGACGACGGCCAGCGGTCCGCCGGCGGCCGCCTCGGGGGCCGTGTGCAGGATCACCGTGCCGAAGGCCGTCCCGGACATCCTCGCGTCCGAGATGCGCACCATGTCCTCCACCCCGCGCTCCAGCAGCTTCCGGGGCAGCTTCATGTTCCCGACCTCGGCCATCCCCGGGTAGCCCTTCGGACCGCACCCCTTCAGGACGAGCACGCACGTCTCGTCGACGTCCAGGCCGGGGTCGTCGATGCGGGCCCGGTAGTCCTCGACCGACTCGAATACGACCGCCCGACCCGTGTGGGTGAGCAGGGCGGGCGAGGCCGCCGACAGCTTGAGGATCGCTCCCTTGGGAGCCAGGTTCCCGCGCAGGACCGCTATCCCCGACTCCTCGAGCACCGGCTCTGAGCGCGTGGCGATCACGCTGCGGTCGTGTACCTCGGCTCCCTCGGCGTAGGACGCGATGGGGGCCCCCGTGACCGTCATGGCCGACCCGTCGATCACGTCGGCGAGCTCGTGCAGGACCGCTCCCAGGCCGCCCGCGTAGCAGAACTCCTCCATCAGGAACTCGCCCGAGGGCATCAGGTTCACGAGCAGCGGGACGTCGCGGCTCAGCTTGTCCCAGTCCTCGAGGTCGAGCGGGATGCCCACCCGTCCGGCGATCGCCTTCAGGTGGAGGACGGCATTGGTTGACCCCCCGATGGCCGCGTTCACCTTTATCGCGTTCTCGAAGGACGTCCTGGACAGCACCTTCGAGATGCGCAGGTCCTCGCGCACCATCTCCACGATGCGGCGCCCCGTCAGGTGCGCCAGCGCGCGCCGCCGCGTGTCGGGAGCCGGGTAGGCGGCCGCCCCCGGGAGGGACATCCCCATCGCCTCGATGAGGCAGGCCATCGTGGAAGCCGTGCCCATCGTCATGCAGTGGCCGTCCGAGCGCGTCTGGCAGCTCTCGGCGGCCAGGAAGTCGTCCATCGACATCCGTCCGGCCGCGACCTCGGCGGAGTACTTCCACACCATCGTCCCGGACCCGACGTCCTGGCCCCGGTACTTCCCGTTGAGCATCGGACCGGACGACAGGCAGATGGCCGGGAGGTCGACGCTGGCGGCTCCCATCAGCATGGCCGGCGTGTTCTTGTCGCAACCGCCGAGCAGGACAACGCCGTCCATCGGGTTGCCGCGGATCGACTCCTCGACGGCCATCGACATCAGGTTCCGCAGGAGCATGGCGGTGGGACGGATGCTGCACTCCCCCAGCGAGATCGAGGGGAACTCGAGCGGCACGCCCCCTGCCTCCCACACGCCCCGCTTCACGTGGTCGGCGATGTCGCGCAGGTTCAGCTGGCACGGGTTGAACTCCGACCAGGTGTTGCAGATGCCGATCACCGGACGGCCGTCGAAGGCGTGGTCGGGCAGCCCGCGTCGGAACCAGCTCCGGTGGATGAACCCGTGGACCCCGCGGTCGCGACCGAACCAGTCCTGGCTGCGGGTCACACCGCCTCCAGGGCCTCTTCGATCCGCGCCATCACGTCGTCGTCCAGGCGCCCGAGCACGTCCAGGGAGCCGAGGTTCTCGCGTACCTGCTCGGGCCGGCTGGCGCCGAGGATCACCGTCGAGACGTTGGGGTTGCGCGCGCACCAGGCTATGGCCAGCTGGGCGAGCGAGCACCCGAGGTTGTCCGCAATCGCCTTGAGGCGCCGGACGGTCGCGTTCGCCTGCTCGTCGGTCAGCCTGTCGCGCAGCCACTCGTAGCCGGCGAGCGCGGCCCGGCTCCCCTCCGGCACGCCCTCGAGGTACTTCCCGGTGAGCAGTCCGGAGGCCAGCGGGCTCCAGGTGGTGAGCCCGAGCCCGATGTCGTCGTAGAGCCGGGCATACTCGTCCTCCACCCGCTCGCGGTGCAGCAGGTGGTACTGGGGCTGCTCCATCACCGGCTTGTGGAGGTGGTGGCGGTCCGCCGTCTCCCAGGCGGCCCGGATCTCGTCCGCGCTCCACTCCGACGTCCCCCAGTAGAGGGCCTTGCCGGAGGAGACGATGTCCGACATGGCCCAGACGGTCTCCTCGACGGGCGTGTCGGGGTCGGGCCGGTGGCAGAAGACGAGGTCGACGAAGTCGAGCTGGAGGCGGTCCAGCGATCCATCGATCGCCTGCATCAGGTACTTGCGGTTCAGGGTGTTGCGGGTGTTCGGCCCGTCGTGGAGCCCCCAGAAGAACTTCGTCGAGACGAGGTAGCTGTGGCGCGGCCAGCCCGCCTTCGCGAGGACCCGGCCCATGATCCTCTCCGACTCGCCCCCCGCGTACACCTCTGCGTTGTCGAAGAAGTTGACGCCGCCCTCGTAGGCGGCCTGCATGCACTCGAGGGCGAGCCCGTCGTCGAGCTGGGACTTGAACGTGACCCACGACCCGAACGAGAGCACGCTGACCTTGACCCCCGCGCGGCCGAGCCGGCGGTACTCCATCTGCACCTCTTTCGCTCGCGAACGTCCAGACTACCGGCCGCGCAGAGCCCGGACGGTCTCGATCGTGTCGGCGTCCGCCGGGTCCTTGTCGTCGCGGTACCGCTTCACCCGAGCGAAGCGCAGGGCGACGCCGCCCGGGTACCGGGTCGAGGTCTGCACGCCGTCCAGCCCGATCTCCACGACCAGTTCCGGCCTCACCCACACGACGTGGCCCTCGCGTCCGGTCTCCCGGGCCAGGAGCTCGGCCGTCTGCCAGCGAAGGAGCTCGTCGGTCAGGCCCTTGAACGTCTTGCCGACCATCACGAAGCCGCCCGTGGCCGGGTCGCGCGCGCCCAGGTGCAGGTTCGAGAGCCACCCCTGCCTGCGTCCCGACCCCCACTCGACGGCGATCACGACGAGGTCGAGGGTCCGGACGGGCTTCACCTTCCGCCAGGCCTTGCCGCGGCGCCCGGCGGCATAGGTCGACGAGACGTCCTTCACGACCACGCCCTCGTGGCCGGCATCCAGGGCCTCGCCCAGCACGCGCTGCGCCTCTTGGACATCCGACGTCACGACGCCGGGGATCCGCAGGTGGCCGGCGAACGACTCGAGGCAGGCCAGCCGCTCTCGCAGAGGCTCGTCCACGAGCGTGCGTCCGTCGACGTGCAGGCAGTCGAACAGGAACCCGGTGACGTCGTGGATGCGCTTCATCGTCTCCTGGAAGGCGGCCGGACGCTGGTCGAGCTCCAGCCAGATGGCCTCCCCGTCCAGCACGGCCTCGTCGACCTCCAGCTCCCGGACGGCGGCGACGATCCCCGGGACCCGCTCCGTGCACCCGTTGAGGTTGCGCGTCCACGCCTGCACGTCGCTCCCACGCTTGTGCACCTGCACCCTGATCCCGTCGAGCTTCCACTCCACCGACGCCTCGCCGAGACCGTCCATGGCCGCGGCGACGTCGTCGGCCGTCGAGGCGAGCATCGGGAGCACGGGCCTCCCGATGCGGAACCCGACCGCCGCCACGGCCTCCTCGCCTTCCCTGAGCGCGAGCTCCGCGACGCGTCCGAGGTCGCCGTCGAGCATCACCGCCCGCCGCACGAGCGCGGCCGGGAGCCCGGACGCCTTCGCCACCGCGTCAGTCATCACGCCCTCGAGGGCGCCCTGGCGCAGCTCGCCGGTGAAC